>JBKCVY010000062.1:0-4075 GCA_046317475.1 Cyanobacteriota bacterium
CTTCACCATAGGCCGAACCACCACCCAGTCCCAAATCCAGATGATCGTCACCCGCCCCACCGTACAGAGTGTCGTATCCGCTGCCACCAACGATGGTGTCGTCACCGCTGCCAGTTTCGAGATCAAGCGCCTCCACGTTCACCACGGAACCGCCAAACGGCAAAAGCTGTCGCAATGAAGAATCGGCAAAGGAGCAAGAAAGATCCCATGTGATCAGTGAGAAGTTCAAGGACAGTTGATCAAGGCCAGTACCGCCATCGATCTGATCAGATCCCCCTTGGCTGACGATGGTGTCATCACCATCTCCACCAAGGAGAGTATCTCCCGACGGGTACATGGCATTGCTGCCATCACCACTGGTCCCACCATATTCAATCAGCAAACTAAGCCTTTGATCGATCGGCATGTCATGCCAGAGATTATTGCCAGACCAATAACCAAAGAAACCAGCCACATCCTCATCGACGCCAAGCTCAAACCCGGAGTCCCAATCACCCTCGGGTTGACCCTCGGCCCAGTTGCTGTAACCCGGCTGGGGATCTTGCCCTTGCACAAAAAACACATGGCCCGCTTCCGGTCCATCCACCCAACGCCATGTCCCCTCCTCAGCGGCATCCGAGGCCCCAATCCAAGCGGAGAAATAGCTCCCAAACATCGACCGTAGAAAAGCCTGCTCTTGGGCACTGGTGATCGTGACGACATAGCCCTGACGATCCAAAAAGCGACTGGCGGCGGCGGCGGTCCGCGCCTGATCCCATGTCATGGCGCCAGGGAGGTACCGATACCAATGGCCATTGAGAGGATTGAACACCGCGTCCTCATACCCGTTGTCGCCATCGTCGAGCACATCATTGCCGTCGCTGCCCTGCAAAGAATCGAGTCCCCCACCTCCCGTCAGCCGCACATAGGTGGAATGGGCGCCAGTCACACGGATGCGATCATTGCCAGCATTGCCATCAAGATAGACAGAGCCATCCCGATGTTCGTTGGTGAGCGCGGCCAGCAACACATCATCGCCCTCACCACCAGAGGCGGATCCACCCCCAGACCAGAGATCAAGGACATCATTGCCAGCTTCTCCGTTGAGTCGATCAAAGCCACTGCCACCTTGCAGGGAGTCGTTGCCACTGCCACTGACAAGATCAATCATTTCGACGTTGACCACCGAGCCGCCACCCGGCAACACCTGCACCACCGACGGATCCGCTAAAGACAAGGTCAGGTCAGCGGAAGTCCGTGATAGATCCCAAGACAGTTGATCCATTCCCCCACCGCCGTCAATCTGATCTGTATCTCCTCGGCTCATGATCTGGTCATCGCCGTCTCCACCCTGGAGCGTGTCGCCAGGGAGTACCACAGCCTCCAAGCTGTCGTTGGGCATGCCACCATATTCAATGAGTAAGTACCGGGTGAATTCATGCTGATCAAAGTCATTCCACGTGAAGTTATATAACCAGGTGCCTGCCACATTTTCACCAGAAAAACCACTGGGTTCCCCTAAGTCCCAGTTGGAATAGTCGGGCTGTACCTCCTGTCCTTGCACATGAAACACCGTGCCGGCCTCCGGTCCATCCAGCCAGCGCCAGGTGCCTTCTTCATCGGCGTCCGAAGCGCCAAGCCACACACCATTGAAGTCAAACGCTTGCTTCAGGAACTCCTGTTCCTCCTGGCTGGTGATCGTGACGAGGTAGCCCTGACGGTTGGCCAGTTGACTGTTGGAAGCTGTGGCGCGGGCCTCCTCCCAGGACATGGAGGTCGTGATGAGACGGTACCAATGCCCATTGGTTGGGGTGAAGACCGCATCCTCGCCTCTGCCATCCCCATCCAGCAGTACATCGTTGCCCATGCCACCCGACAAGGAATCCTGGCCCCCGCCGCCATCCAGCTCGACATAACCCATCAGCCGGCCCGTAACGCTGAGACGGTCATTGCCGGGCCCACCATTGAGGCTCAGCGAACCTGGATCCTCCGCACCGCCAAGAGTGGCTTGCAACACATCATCCCCTGCCTCGCCCAGGGCTTGACCACCTCCGGCTCCCACCTCGAAGAGATCATCCCCCGCGCCTCCCTTGAGAAGCAGGGAGGATTCCGTCCCGCTGCCGCGCAGGTGATCACGGCCGGCTCCACCATAGGCCTCACCGCCACCGGGACCGACATCGAGGACATCATCGCCGGCTGCGCCGGAGAGAATGTCGTAGCCCTCGCCACCCACAATGGAGTCATCGCCGCTGCCACTGGTCAGTTGAAGCACCTCCACGTTGACGACTGAACCTCCACCAGGCAGGTTCTGAACGGCGGTGGGATCAGCCAAGGAGAGGCTGACAGCCGCGGTGGTCTTCGACAGGTCCAGGGCTAACCGGTCAATGCCAGCGCCTCCATCAATTTGATCGGTATCCCCTCGGCTGATGATGGTGTCATTTCCGGCGCCCCCGAAAAGGGTATCGCCGGGTTGGGTAACGGGCTCCGACGGGTCAGCCGAGGTGCCACCGTATTCAATCAACAAAGACTGAAGGGTTGTGGCGGAGAAGTCATTCCAGCTGTTATTACCAATCCAGAAGCCTGCGGCATCTTCTTCCCCCAGATTATTGGGTTCACCAGGGCTCCAATGATTGAAGCCTGTCTGTGATTCCTGACCTTGTACATAGAACATCATTCCCGCTTCAGGTCCACCCACCCAGCGCCACGTGCCCTCGTCCTGCTCATCTGAGGCACCGATCCAGGCTGATGGGTAGCCGAAGGTCGTCGTGAGGAAGTCCTGCTCCTCAGCACTCGTTATTGTCACCAAATAGCCTTGCACGTTGCCCAACCAGCTGGCAGCAGCGGCGGCCTTTGCTCCTTCCCAAGTTGTGGTGGTTGGGAGAAGACGGTACCAATGGCCATTGAGAGGATTGTAGAAGGCATCGTCAAACGAGCCATCCGTATCATTCAATTCATCATTGCCCTCACCTCCAACCAAGGAATCGAGGCCACCGCCACCCAACAGATGAACGACTCCCGCGTGGGCGCCGGTGACGCTAATGCGGTCATTGCCGCTGCCACCGTCGAGCTGGTAGGAGACAGAATCTGAGGCCTGGGGCAGGATGGCCCGCAACAGATCTTCGCCAGCCTCGCCATCGGCGCTGCCGCCTCCAGATCCCAGGTCGAGAAGATCATCCCCATCACCGCCATAGAGGATCGCACTGCCACTGCCAGCAACAAGATGATCGTGGCCAGCTTGGCCGTAGGCCTGACCACCACCAGATCCAACATCAAGGCGATCGTCACCATCGCCTCCACTCAGAACCGCATAACCGTCGTCAACGCGCAAATGATCATTGCCGGCTCCTCCGCTGGCCACTCCGCCACCATCTCCTAGATCCAAGAGGTCATCGCCGGCACCACCATTGAAACTGGCGTAATACGAGCCACCCACAATGGAGTCATTGCCTCGACCGCCCTGGATGGAAAACATTTCCACATTCACCACAGTTCCGCCACCGGGCAAGGACTGGGGGAGGGAGGAATCGGTTAAAGACAGCGAGATAGCCGAGCTGTTTTCTGTCAAATCTAGAAATAATTGATCCCTACCAGCACCGCCATCAATACTGTCATTATCTCCACGGCTCTGCAGAGTGTCATCACCATCACCACCGAGCAGGGTGTCTCCCGCAACCATCCCCATATTCGTGTCATCGGCAGGCAGCCCCCCGTATTCAATCAAGACGTAGGGACCTTGATCAAAGCTGCTCAGATCGTTCCAGGCACCTTGATAAAGCCAATGGGCATAATCCTCATCACCAAGATTATTGGGCTCACCATAATTCCAGTTGGAAAAACCTGGTTGATCATCCTGGCCGTGGACATAAAAGATCTCCCCAGGCACTGGCCCATCCTGCCAGCGCCAAGTCCCCTCCTCTTGAACATCTGTCGCCCCAAGCCAGAACGTTTGAAAGCCAAACGAAGAGGCCAGAAAGGACTGCTCCTCCGCACTCGTGACCGTCACAAGATATCCCTGTTGGTTCGCCAACTGGCTGGCGGCGGCGGTCGTCCGGGCCTCTTCCCAGGTCATGGAGATAGGCAGGAGACGATACCAATG
>JBKCVY010000063.1:0-2205 GCA_046317475.1 Cyanobacteriota bacterium
GGAGCGCGCATCCCATCGCGCAGCCAGGGTTTCCAGCGCCACAGGTCAAAACGGGGTTGGTCGCGGCGTTGGTCTGTCCAAAACACATCCTCCGGCAGCTCGGCCGGGCAGGTGCCGCCGCACTGCCGCAGGGCCCGATCCACCAGGGTGACCAACTCCCGCACGTTCCCGGGAAAGTCGTACACCTGCAACCGCTTGATCAGGGCTTCGCTGACCTGGGGCGGCTGGCTCCAGCCCAGGCTGCGACTCCGTTGTCGCACGGCATAGCGCAGCCAATCCCCCAAATCCTCGCGCCGCACGCGCAGGGGGGGCACCCGGATGGATATCACGCCCGGGCCCAGCTCCTGGCCCGTTTCCGCGGTGAGGAAGACCCTCCCCTCAAACCGCTGAAGCGTCCCGCCCCGAGGATCGCGCCAGGGGTGTCCCGCCACCAGATCGCGCAACAGGGGACGCAGGGTGGGATCGGCCTTGTCGATTTGATCCAGCAGCAGGGCCCCCTGGCCGAGGCAGGTCAGAAGGGCGGGCTCCCGCGCGTCGCCACTGAACAATTCGGCGCCATCCGCCCGCAGCAGGGCGCAGTTGATCCGCACCATCAAGTGCCGCCGAGCCGGGGAGCTGAAATGGATCAGGGCGGCCAGGTTGTCTTTTTCCAGGCCGGGTTCGCCGCTGATCAACACCGGCCGCGCCTGGGGGTCCTCGGCGGCGGCGCGGACGGCCTGGCGGAGATTTTGGGCGTAGCGGCCGCTCCCCACCACCCCCCTACGGATGCGGGTCAGCAGGTGGGGGGCCAGCCGTTGCAGGCAGGGGAGTGACACGGCACCCGTGTGGCTGTCCTCGTCCCTGGCCATGGCTCCTCGGCGATGGCTTGATTCTTGGGCACGGATGATGGGTGTCCCCGTTTCCCGCTCCCATGGCCTTGACGCTCTACGGCGGCGCCCGCAGCCGCGCCTCCCTGGTTCGGTGGTACCTGGAGGAGAAGGCCCTTCCCTACACCTGGATCCCGATCGACCTGGCCGCGGGTGAGCAGCACCAGCCCCCCTACCTGGCCATTAATCCCTTCGGGAAGGTGCCCGCCCTGGTGGATGGCTCCTTCCCTCTGGCGGATGGATCGCCGTTGGCGCTGTTTGAAAGTGGCGCCATTCTTCTGCACCTGGCGGAGCACCACGCCAAGGAGGGGACCTCCCCCGTGTGGCGGTCGCTGACGGCCCAGTGGATCCTCTATGCCAATGCCACCTTGGGTCCCGCCATGTTTGTTGCCGCCACCCGCCCGGAGGAGCTCCAGCGTCAGCTCAAGGTGTTGGACCAGCGCTTAGGTGGGGGTGGGTCCCTGCTGGCCTCCATTCCCGGGGCGCCCGCTTGGGGAGCGGCGGACTGCGCGGTTCAGGCCTACCTGGCCTATCTCCCGATGTTTTGCAAGGAGGTCGACCTTTCCCCCTTTCCCGCCATTCAGGCCACCCTGGCGGCCACCCAGGCCCGTGGGGCCTACCGCACGGCCATGGGGATGGCCTGAGCCGCGTCGTTGGAGCCCTGGCCATGGCCGACCGCAGCTACTGCCCCTTCCACTGGCGGGGCCATGCCCTCCGGCTTTTGGCGGAGCGCGCCCTCTGGGACCCCGAGCGGAAGCTGTTGTTGGTGGCCGATCTTCACTTGGGGAAGGCGGAGGTGTTTCAGGGGCTTGGCGTGCCCCTCCCCAGCGACGGGGACGCCAGCACCTTGAACCCCCTGCTGGAGCTGGCGCATCGCCTGCGGCCCCAGGAGGTGGTGGTGCTGGGGGACCTGATCCACAGCCGCCTTGGCCTGACCGGGGAGCTGCGCCAAAAGCTCAGGGCGTTGCCTGAGCTCATGGGATGTCCCCTGCGGCTGATCGCCGGAAACCATGAGCGGGGGAGTTGGCTGGAGGGATTGCCCCTGGGGGCGTCCCTGGCGGTAGGGCCCTGGTGGTTGAGCCATGCTCCCGACCCCCGCGAGGGGCTGCTCAACCTGTGCGGCCATCGCCATCCGGTGGCGGTGGTGGGCGGGGCGGCCGATCGCCTGCGGCTTCCCTGCTTTGCCTTTGACGCCCGTCAAAACGTTTTGGTGCTGCCAGCGTTCGGCAGCCTCACCGGCGGCCACCCCTGTCTCCCCCACGAGCGGCTTTGGCTCGTGGCGGAGGGGGAGGTGGTGCCCTGGACCGTCGCGCGCCCTAGCCCGCCTCGGCCAGGGCGC
>JBKCVY010000064.1:0-6548 GCA_046317475.1 Cyanobacteriota bacterium
CTGTAGCGCGTTAGAAAGTCCTTGATGTAGCCGAGCTGGATGCGGCCGAGGATCAGACGTCCATCGAGGCGCTGCCAGACATAAATGCTGATCAACTCATCTTCCAGGCCCCGGACAATGGGGACAAAACCCCCTTTTTGCCAGCTGCCAAGCCGTAGATTCTCACTAATCGCACTGCCGGCGAAGGAGAAGCCCTCAAAGACACGGCTGCCGGATGAGGCTTTCAGCACCCGTCGCACCTGTTGCCGACCATCCAGCTCATAGAGATCGGAAAAGAAGGGAAGCATCGCTACAGCCTGCCGCTGCCACTGTGACGGAGGTAGCCGCAAGAAATGCCGGAGTTGTTTGCGCCCTTGGTCGAGGTGCTCCATGAGGTGATAGCTCACACGGTTGGCGTCGGCATGTTGCAGCTCCAGTTGGCGGACGCGAAGCACCTCGAGGCTCACCGCCCCAGCACTGATCAGCAGGACGGCACCAGCAGCGGCGGCCAGCAGTTCATGACGCAGGCTGTAGCGCCGAAAGCTGGTGCGGGTTGGTCGGGTTGAGAATCTGGACAGTCGGGGGGGACTGGAAGGGCTCAACGTGGTTTTGCCCGATTGGCAGATGGATCGTTGACGAGCTGATGGGTGGATGACCTGGGTCATCCGTAGGCACTGAACAGGACTACAAAAAGTTGAAGGCCGATGGCCGCGATGTTCAAGGACTCAACATCGCGCCAAGGAAGTCGTTTCACCTGTCTACCTTCCCTGCCCGGCCTCCCGATCGTGAATGAATCCGTTATGGACTGAATGGATGGGCTCCCAAAATTACCAGATTTCTGGGATGGACAACCAGCGGAAGGCGCGACAAAGTCCAGCTCCAGCCACCACAGCAAGCAACCTCCCACTGGCATGTTCAACATCGAACAAATGTATCAGTCCCAATCGGGGCCTCGATGGCAAGCGCCCACAAGGAGGACGTAGTTATCCACAACTTCCGCTATCGGCCTTTCAAGCCATTCTCCTTCACGCCAAGCAAGTCAATGCCGAAGAATCTAATCCTTTTAAGTGCAATGTTTTCCAAACCATCCTTGGGAACGGTCAGCTTGGTCTTGACGGAATTAGGCATCCCTGGTCACCCGCACCAACAAGCTCCTAATTCCAATGCTGGCAGCACAGCTAGCGGTGAACCCATGCCCGGGTCGGAAGGCACAAGGGCCGCAACTACTTTTCCCCAAGAACAAGTTGCTCCCCAAGGAGACGGAGATAGAATTTACGTGAAAGTAAATGGTATCAGAATTTATT
Organism: Cyanobacteriota bacterium; assembly: GCA_046317475.1. Taxonomy (GTDB): domain Bacteria; phylum Cyanobacteriota; class Cyanobacteriia; order PCC-6307; family Cyanobiaceae; genus Cyanobium. Next base: position 1,284 of record JBKCVY010000064.1, read on the forward strand.
CGATCATGGAGTATGTTGCTGACAATTCCCAGCAAGCTATCGTCATGGGATACACCGTCCCTATTATTGAAAGCATAACCATACAGCTATGGGAAAAGAATGTCAGGGGAGCCGATAACATTCTAGCAGCTCTGACCATTGATCCCGATCACGAGGCTGGCCAATTATCCCATGTCGTGATAAATCATACTGAGGAAAGCATTTGTCGAATCAATATCAGGATCACTGAGGATAATGGCAGAGAATTGCTTCTGGCAAACCAAGGCAAGCCAGCAAGGCCAGCAGGCGACTGGCAAAACCGCCTAAGCTTAGAAGAGGAATGGGAATTCCTTAAGACGGCAAAAACAAATTTTTTTTGGCATCTTGAATAATCAGATCTGCTGCACAATTTAGTTCAGTTTTTACATGACAATTTCAGCCAAATCGACTGCACGGCACAAAGAAGATTCTGGAATCTTCCGAAAAGCATCTTGAGAAATTGCCGTAAGCGTTCATTCATGTCAATCACATTTGTCTCGCTCATTTTTACACATCAATCGCCCCAATTGTTGCGGCTGACTCTTATACAGGGGTACGCAAGACGGGTCCAGTGTGGCGAGAGGTGCCCAATTTTGCCCACCGTGCGCGCACCCCTTAGGCCCTCACAGGTGGCGCCGAATGCGACGTCATGGGCCAAGGCCCAGGTCTGGCGATGGCCTGACCAGCCTTTGTTCAGCCGCTCCCCCGCCTCGGCGGGCCTCCCACCAGGGACTGGTGCTGGAGCTGGAGGAGTCAACGCCAAGACCAGCTTGAACTCCCCCTTGCGAGCCAGGCAGGCGGTCCAGTCGCCACAGGGACATTGGCTGTTCGGGTGAACGAGATTGAGGTCGTCATCGAATCTCCAATGATCGGGGGCAATCCGATGCATGGTTCCGGCCACCGGGCCCCACAACAGGAACGAGGTCATCAGGAGGGAGCCAACGATCTGGAGCACCCAGGCTCACAACACTGAATCGAAGCAGCTGCGCCACGTCTTGGATCCTCAGTTTTCGGCCGCGACAGCCTGAATTCCCCCCCAAACCGATCCCGCCAACAAGGCACGGGAATCCCGAGGCACCGGCCACGAGGCCATCAGCTCCAACACCTGGAACATCACCGGCCTGTCGTTGGCGTCCCAGGTGGCCTGCGTCCCATCCCCCGCATCGGTCCCGCGACAAGCCATCCGCCTCCTTGAGGCCCAATTGCTGCCCCTCCATTCGGAGGCGACTCTCCGGCTGCAGCTCCAGCACGGAGCTGGTGCAGCAGGGATTCCAGGGAAGATCGAGCACCACAGCACTCCTGGATCCATCCTCAAACCGGCGGGTGAGCAGCACCGTCCCCCTTCTTCGCGGCTGCTCCAACCAAAACCATGCTGGTGCTTGATGGCACCGCACCCATTGGTGCTCCACTGCGCTGGCGGCGCAGCCACGGACCAGCCGGACAACAGGACCTCCCCATTGTCCGCAGAAACGCGCGCGGATTCGACCCCACACGATCTGACAAGGGACACCAGCCAACGAGCCCCCCGCAAAACCCTGTCCCAGCCTGAATGATTGAGATGCGCGATGCCGGTTTCGAACCAGCGACATCCTGCTTGTAAGGCAGGCGCTCTACCGCTGAGCTAATCGCGCGTCAGTCCATTCTGCCCTGCGGCCCCGCCCTGGCCAACCCTCGCCCCAGCCCCTACCGTCAGGACGTTCGCTCTCCTGTTCCCGAGCGATCCCTCGCCGCTGGCCATGGCCCCAGGCCGCGCCCACGACCGCGCCACCACCCTGTTGGCCCTGCCCTTCGGCCTGCTCTGGGGGCCGGGCCTTGGGGCGCCGGGCGTCGCTGTCGCCAGCCTCGCCTTTCTGGTGGGAGGCCTCTGGCTCTCCCCCGACCTCGACACCCACTCCCGCGCCACGGCCCGCTGGGGTCCGCTTCGGCCGCTCTGGTGGCCCTATCGCCGCCTGCTGCGCCACCGTTCCCTGGTGTCCCACAGCCCCGTGCTGGGGAGCGCGGGTCGGCTGGCTTACCTGCTGGGCGCCCTGGCCCTGCTGTGCCTGCTCCTCGGCGCCGCCCCCGGGCCGCCGCTTCCCCTGCCCCCACCCGGGGCCTGGCCGGGGCTGGCGGAGGACCTCTGGCGCAGCCACCCGCGGCTCGTTCTCTGTGGCCTGGCGGGGCTGGAGGCCAGCAGCTGGCTCCACCTGCTGCAGGACGGCGATCCCCTGCCCCGCCCGCCCCGGGCCCTCCGCTGGCTGGTCAAACGGCTGCGGGCGCCCCATGGGCCGGGGCGTCGCTCCCTATGGACGCGCCGACCGATACGCCGCCAGCGTGGACGGTGAGGATGGGCGCCATCCGACCGCCGCCCACCCACCATGGTTCCGTCGCCCCCTCCAGCGCCAGACGTCCCCCTGGCGGCCCTGGCCGAGCTGATCGCCACCGTCGACGCCCTGCGCCATCCGGAGCGGGGCTGCCCCTGGGACCTGGAGCAAACCCATGCCTCCCTGATCCCCTACGTGCTGGAGGAGGCCCACGAGGTGGCCGATGCCATCCGCCATGGGGAGGATCGCCAGCTGGAGGAGGAGCTGGGCGACCTGTTGCTGCAGGTGCTGCTCCATGCCCGCCTGGCCAGCGAGGAGGGACGCTTCACCCTGGCGGGGGTGGCGCGGGGCCTCCAGGCCAAGCTGGTGCGGCGCCATCCCCACGTGTTTGGCGACGCCAGTGGCGAAGACAGCAACCAGGGACGGACGGGCGACAGCGCCGCGGTGCGCCGCGACTGGGAGGCCATCAAGGCCCGGGAACGGGCCGCGAACGGGGGACCGGCCCCCTCCGCCAGCCCCCTGAGCGACCGGCTGGCCAGCCAGGTGCGGGGCCAGCCAGCCCTGGCTGGCGCGATGACAATCTCCAAAAAGGCGGCCGCCGCTGGCTTTGAGTGGGATGACCTGGCCGGCGTGTGGCAGAAGGTGCACGAGGAGCTCGATGAGCTCAAGGAAGCCGTGGCCAGCGGCGACCGGGCCCATGCCCAGGAGGAGCTCGGCGACATGCTGTTCACCTTGGTGAATGTGGCCCGCTGGTGCGGGATCGATCCGGAGGAGGGCCTGGCCGGCACCAATCACCGCTTCCTGCAACGCTTCTCCCGCGTCGAAGCGGCCCTGGGCGGCCACCTGGGGGGGCGCTCCATCGCGGAGCTGGAGGGCCACTGGCAAGCGGCCAAGGCCCAGATCCGCGCCGAGGGGGCCCAGGGATGAAGGGGCGCGGGACTGGCCGCTTCCTTTGCCAGTAGATAGCGATCGGGTCCGAGGGGGCCAGAGCGCTCGCGCCCCTGGCCAGCAGCTTGCACCCCCTGGCCAGCAGGGTCAGGGATCCACGATGGGAGCGTTGATCATGTAAAGTGAATAGAGTTGGCAGAATCTCTCGAATTGGCTCCCTTCAATTTTACCGGAACTGACATTCCAAACGTCTACACATACACAGGCACCGACAGCCTTCTCGCCGATGGCAGGGGCGGCAATGACTCCATCACGGGAGGCGCCCAAAATGACTCCATCGACGGTGGCGCCGGGAATGACAGCCTTTTCGGCATGGACGGCAACGACACGTTGATTGGTGGCGATGGAAGTGATTCCCTCAATGGCGGCAACGGCAATGATGTTCTTTTTGGCAACAACTCCACATCGGCCAACGGCAATCAATTTGACACCTTGACTGGTGGCTCTGGCTCGGACATCTTTGCCCTTGGCTCGAACATCGGCAATTTTTATCAAGGCAGTGGCTATGCGGTGATCACAGATTTCAACCTGGCCTACGATCGTATTCAGTGCAAAAATATCGGCTTGAATACCGGTTTCGCCCGATTTGGCGGAGCCGCCAACTTAGACGATACGTTTATTTATCAAAATGGGGATTTGATTGGCATTGTTCTCGACAAGCTGATTACACAGCAGCATTTCAATTTTGTCTAGTCATTAGGCGGCTCCACGGCATCCTTTCCAGAGGCTGGAAACCTGATCCGCCAGGGCTTCCTTGTCCTGGCGAACACTTCTGCTGTCTCTGAAGACCTCATGCCATGCAGGCGCCGATCGCCTCCCTCCCCCTGGCTCCAGGCCCCGCTCAATCCAACGGCCGCTGCCGCCGCTGACCCTTGATCTCTCCGCGGCGCCGCTTGGCCTCCAGGCGCCGCTCCACCGCCCCCCGGCCGGGCCGGGTGGGCCGTCGCGGCGGAGAGGGTGGCCGCAGCGCCTCCTCCAGCAGCGCCCGCAGTCGCCCCAGGGCCGCCTGGCGGTTGCGCCACTGGCCCCGGTGTTCGCTCGCCACCACCACCAGCACGCCCTCCACCAGGCGGCGACCGAGGCGAGCCGCGGCCCGGGCCTTCAGTGGCGGCGGGATGGCTCGGGAGGCCAGCAAATCAAACACCAACTCCACCCGCGAATCGGTGGTGTTCACGGCCTGGCCGCCCGGACCGCCGGAGCGGGAGAAGCGCCAACGCAACTCGTCCGCGGGGATCCGCAGGTCACCGCCGAAGCGCGGTGTGAGGGGCAGATCTTCAGCCATCGCTCCAGCCTGGGGCATCACCGGTGCGCTGCGACACCGTTCCGCGTTCCCCAGGCGCCAACAGGATGACAGGGAACCGCCGACGGACTAGCTCTGGAGGCGGCCGTCCCTCGCCCATGCCCCCCACCCCCGAATCCGACAGCACCCCCGCCAAGGAAGGCTGGGTGGATGAGATCCACCAAGGCGTCCGCTACGGCCTGGCCGGGCGGGTGCTCCAGGAGCGGCGCAGCGCCTTCCAGCGGGTGACGATCATCGAGAGCGAGCGCTATGGGAAGGGGCTGCTGCTCGATGGCTGCTGGATGACCGCCGAGGGCCAGGAACGCCATTACCACGAGCCCCTGGTCCATCCCGCCCTCTGCGGCGCGGAGCGGATCGAACGGGTGTTGGTGATCGGCGGCGGCGACGGCGGCACCGCCCGGGAATGCCTGTGCCACCCCGGCGTGCGCCACCTGGATCTGGTGGAGATCGATGGGCTGGTGGTGGAGTGGAGCCAGAGGGAGCTGGCCGCCATCGGCGCGGGCTGTTGGAGCGACCCCCGCTTCCACCTCACCGTGGGCGATGGCATCGCCTGGGCCCGGGAGGCGGCGGACGCCAGTTACGACGTGGTGATCGTGGACGGGTCCGATCCGGCGGGGCCAGCGGAGGGCCTCTTCAACCGGGCCTTCTTCAGCCACTGTCGGCGCCTGCTGCGGCCTGGGGGCGTCTTCGCCACCC
>JBKCVY010000065.1:0-1655 GCA_046317475.1 Cyanobacteriota bacterium
AGTCGCCCTCCCCCACCATCACCCCATCCACCAACAGGGTGATATGGGCCGGGGTGCCCTTGCCGGCGGCCAGGTCCGCGGGCCCGGTGGGTTGAAATTCCAGGCTCAACACATGATGGCCCGCCGGCAGGGCGCCGCCGGCGCGTACATGGAAATAACTGTCGGCCACATAGTTGTAGCCGTAGGTGAGCACCCCATCCAGCACATAGAGCGAGAACCCTCCGTCATTGCCGCCCATGCTGAAGAGCACGCCATCGGCCCCACCCTCGGGAATGTCGAGCTCCACGGAAAGGCTGTGGGGACGGTTCAGTAGCTTCGGGGCGGCATTTATTGGCACCATCTGGGTGCCGGGGTAGTAGATGTAGCGTTCGCGATCCCCAGCGATCTGGGGCCGCTCCTCCGCCAGCCGCTGGACGCCGCGACTGTCGATGGGCAACACGTTGTATTTGCCCGCCTCCACGTACCACATGGTGATCATGGCGATCAATCGTTCTCGCTCGCTGGCCGCCAGGTTGCTCGTTTCGGCGATGTCCGTTGTCACGTTGTAGAGCTCCCAGCCGTGGGCATCGAGCTGGGTGAGCGTGGCGCCATCGATGGGTTCCCCGAAACCACGTCCTGATTCGCGAAAGGACGGCCCCGGCCAGGGGCAGACCGCCCGCCAGCCGTCGTGATACAGCGCCCGGTGGCCCACCATCTCGAAGTACTGCGTGTGGTGCGCGCTGGGCGCCGCCGCGTTGTGGAAGCAGGCGGCCAAGCTGTGGCCTTCGATCGGTGCCTGGGTGACGCCCTTGATTGCCGTGGGCGGCTCCAGCCCCAGCGCCTCGAGCACGGTGGGCACCATGTCGATGGCGTGGCCGTATTGGTGGCGGATCTCGCCGCGGGCCCCGATTCCTTTTGGCCAGCAGATCAGGAAGGGATCGCTGGTGCCGCCTCGGTAGGTTTCCCGCTTCCATCGGCGAAAGGGGGTGTTGCCCGCATGGGTCCACCCCCAGGGGTAGTGATTGAAATATCGGGGACTGCCAATCTCATCAATGGCCTCCAGGTTTTGGGCCAGACTCTCGGGAACATTATTGAAAAACTTTCCCTCATTCACCGAGCCGCTCGGCCCCCCTTCCGGGCTGGCACCATTGTCGGAAATCAGCATGATCAAGGTGTTGTCATATTCGCCAATCTCCTTCAAAAAGTTGATCAGCTCTCCGATGTGGTGATCCGTGTGCTCCAGGAAGCCGGCAAACACCTCCATCATTCGCGCGTAGAGCCGCCGCTCCTCCGGCGAAAGGCTTTCCCAGTCCGGCACGTCGGGGTCGTGGCGGGAGAGGACGGTGCTGTCCGGCACGATGCCCAGCTCCTTTTGCCGCGCGAATACCTTGTCCCGATAGGCATCCCAGCCGTCGTCGAATTGGCCCTGGTAGCGGTCGGCCCATTCCTTCGGCACATGGTGCGGCGCATGCATGGCGCCTGTGCAGAAATACAGGAAAAACGGCTTGTTTGGCGCCACTTGCTTGGCGTCGGCGATCATCGCCCGGGCTTTCTCCACCAGGTCTGGCGTCAGGTGATACCCCTCTTCCGGACTCCTGGGAGGTTCCGTTTGGCTGTTGTCGCGCACCAGCTCCGGGTAGTACTGATGCGTGTCGCCCCCCAGGAACCCATAGAAC
>JBKCVY010000066.1:0-5487 GCA_046317475.1 Cyanobacteriota bacterium
CAAATATCGCCCCCAGCGGCTCTCCGAGCTGGTGGGGCAGGAGGCCATCGCCGCCACCCTCGGCAATGCCCTGCGCAGCGGGCGGATCGCTCCGGCCTACCTCTTCAGCGGGCCGCGCGGCACGGGCAAGACCTCAAGCGCCCGCATCCTGGCCCGTTCGCTCAACTGCCTGGCCAGCGAAGGGCCCACTCCCGATCCCTGTGGACACTGCGAACTCTGCGCATCCATCGCCGCTGGCAACGCCCTGGATGTGATCGAGATCGACGCCGCCTCCAACACCGGGGTGGACAATATCCGCGAGTTGATTGAGCGCTCGCGCTTCGCTCCAGTACAGGCCCGCTGGAAGGTTTACGTGGTGGACGAGTGCCACATGCTCTCCACCGCGGCCTTCAACGCCCTGCTGAAAACCCTTGAGGAACCCCCTCCACAGGTGGTGTTCGTCTTGGCCACCACCGACCCCCAGAGGGTTCTGCCCACAATCCTCTCCCGCTGCCAACGGTTTGATTTTCGCCGCATTCCCCTGGATGCCCTGGAGCGGCACCTGGCCTGGATTGCCCAACAGGAGGCCATCTCCATCACCCCAGAGGCCCTGCGGCTGGTCGCCCAGCGGGCCCAGGGGGGGCTCCGTGACGCGGAAAGCCTGCTCGACCAACTCAGCCTGCTGCCTGCCCCCATCGAAAGCGCGGCCGTTTGGGACCTGATCGGCGCCGTTCCGGAGGAGGAGTTGCTCGCCCTGTCGGGCGCATTGGCGGGTGGGGATCCGCTGGCCGTGGTGGAGGCGTGCCGCCAGCTGTTGGAGCGGGGGCGGGAACCCAGCGCGGTGCTGCAGGGCAGCGTCGCCATGCTGCGCGACCTGCTCCTGGCGGGTGTGGCCCCGGACCGGTTGGACCTCACCAGCGTCTCCCCATCGCTGCGCGACCAGCTCCCGCCCTTGGCCGGGCAAATCGGCAAAGACCGCCTGCTCGACTGGCATGCCGCCCTCAAGGGAAGCGAACAGCAGTTGCGCCACAGCGTGCAGCCCCGGCTTTGGCTCGAAGTGATCCTGCTTGGACTTCTGGCCCAACCGTCAACGCCGACCCGATCGCGGGAGGCGGCGGCACCCCCGAACGCCACCCGGCCCCCCCGAGCCCCTGAGACCCATCCCCCCGACCGATCGCCGTCCCCAGCGGCCGCCTCCCCCGTCCCAACAGCCCACGCGGCCCCAGGCCATGGGCCAGCGCCACCGGAGCCCGCGCCGGTCCCGTCGGACAGGCCCTTCCGGGAGCTGGGGGGCGGGGACCCCGCGGTGGATTTGGATGGGCTGTGGCAACGGATCTTGGCCGGGCTGCAGCTGCCCTCCACCCGGATGCTCCTGACCCAACAGGCCAGCCTTCAGCGCTTGGATGAGCGTCGCGCCGTGGTGCGGGTGGCCAGCACCTGGATCACCATGGTGCAGAGCCGGTTGCCCCTGCTCGAGACCGCGATGGAGGCGGTTCTCGGCAGCCCGCGCCAAATCACCTTGGAACCGGGCGACCGGGAGGGCCAGGCGAACCCCCTGGCCCCTGGCCCCGCGGCAACGCCAGTCGCCGCTCCCCGTCAGATCCAGGCGCCAGAACCCGCGCCGCCGCATGCGCCCCCAGCGCCCCCTCGCCCTGGGCAGGGTCCCTCCGAAGAGGTGGGCACGCCGGCCGAGTCCACCGGGGCTCCGTCCCTGGCGGGGCCTGTGCCGGGTGATGGTCCCGCCGCCCCAGCAGGCCCTCCCCCAACAGCGCTGGCGCCCCTGGAGGACCGCTCCTTGGAAAGCTCAACCACCTCGTTGGCGGACTTTTTCAACGGCCAGGTCATTACCGTCGATCCGCTGGACGACCCTTGAGGAGCCATGGTTATGAGGGGCCATGGTTCGCCTGCCCTGGGCGCAGGGGACTGGCGGGGGTGGGGCGAGGTCGGAACTGTCCCGCCGATGTGGCGGATGCCAATGATCAGCCTTCTGTTGAGATTGCCACATCATCGTCCAGGTCTAGCGTTTGACAGGGCGAATTGAGAGAAAACTCGGCTTGGGCTGGGATGGCGGAGGGAGGCGCAACACTGGCTCCCGCGTGGACAGTTTTTTGCCAGACAAGGGTCTTGGGAAGCAGGGCCATCTTCAGCATCACCCAGGGAATCACCACAAACCAATGCAGGAGATAAACCACGGCCAGCGGCACGCTGATTAGGGTGGCGGAAGGCACGGGCGGGCCCTCCCCGCCGCGGCTGCAGCCCGCGGTGATGCAGTACCCGGAGAAGGTGAGCATGATGAACGGAAATAGCCACAGCCCAGGCAGGGTTCTTGTCAGCAAGGCCGAGACCATATCGGCAGCCACCATGACAGGCAGCAGATACTGAAGGATGAAAAAGGATCCCAAATCCCATTTCTGCGCTCCACTCAGCCGTTGCGAAAGTAGCTGATCGCCGTAATCCAAAAACCGCTGCAGTCCCCCCTCCGCCCAGCGCTGGCGCTGGCGCCACAGGGCAGGGAGGGAGGACACTGCCTCCTCGCTCACCGGGGGATCCCACAGCACGCCAATCGGCAGACCGGCCAGAAGAAAACGGAAGCTCAGATCCAGGTCATCCGTGATGGTGGCTTCATTGAAACCACCCGCAGCGAGGACCGCATCGCGGCGGAGCAATTGCCCATTGCCGCGCAACTCGGCCACGCCGCCTTGGGCCAGGCGCGCCTCCTGGATGATCGCGTCAAACGCCATCTCCATGGCCTGGGCCCGGGTGAGCCAATTGTGCGCCGCGTTGGCTTCCGCCTTTCGCAACTGCACAGCCGCCCAAGGTCCCGCCTCGGCATAGGGAATCAACCGCTCCAGGACATCGGCGGAGAGATCGGCATCCGCGTCGAGCACAAACATCCAACGCCCCTCCAATCGCTCCAGCACGGCGTTCAGGGCGCCGGATTTCCCCCCCCCCGCGTCCCGATCGCGGCGCAACACGCGCAAGCGCGGGTGGATCGCTTGCAGCTCCTTCAGTCGCACGGGAGTGCCATCCTCACTGCCGTCATCCACCACCCAAAGCAGGAGCCGGTCAGCGGGCCAACGCAGGCGCAACACCCGCTCCACCAGGGAACCAATCACGGCCTCCTCATCCCGGGCCGCCACCACCACATCGACAAGGGGGGCGGGGGACACCGACGTCGCGCCGTCGACGGGGGATTCACCCGCGTCGAGGGATTCAGGCCCAGGGGAGTCGGCCTCGCCTGCCTGGGGTGGGCGGGACAGGACGGTGCGCCCCACCACACCCCCCAACAGCACAGCCAGCACGAGGCCGGGCAGCAGCCGTGCCCAGGGGGCCAAAGCATGGGGAAGAGCGCCAGCGGCGACGCAGCTGAGAAACAGAAGGGCGGCCTTGCGGCGGCGATGATCTGCGCTCCCGCCGCCCATGCCAGTACAAAAGACTTTGGGAATCCTAAGGGCCCGATCCCAGCCCCGGACGGACACCACCGGGAGAAGGGGCCCCCGGCGCTGGCCTCAACCGCCCTCCCGCACCGGCTGTTCCAGGACCAGGAGCGGCCGCAGCCCAGCCCCGGGGTAGTAGTGCTGGAGAATCGTCTCCGTGCTCCAGCCCTGTCGCGCCAGGTCGATCGCGCCAGCCTGCGAGAGGCCGACGCCATGGCCAAACCCACCCCCCTCCACCAGCCAGCGTCCGGACTGGGGTTGGGAGAGGAGGAACAGGGTGCTTGGCAATTGGCGCAACGTGCGGCGGATGGCATCCCTCCGCAACACCACGGTCCCCTCCGAACCGGTGATTTCCAGGGCAACCACGCGTCCGCTAGGTCCCCGCTCCAGCACCTTCAAGCTCCGGGGAGCCCCCACCGACAACCCCCTGGCCGCCAGGGCGGCCTCCACGCCCCCCGCCGTGAGGGAGCGTTGCCAGCGAAAGAGGGGATGGTCCATCCCGTGGGCCCCCTGCCCATGGCGCACCAGAGCCTCTAGACGGGTGCCAGTCACGGGGAGGGGAAGGTTGGCCACGAAGGCGGGATCGCCATCCGGGAAGGGACGCAGGTAGGGAACGGCTTCCACGTCCCAAGCCTCCTCCAGGCCAGCGGCCACACCCCCGTTGGAGGCGTGATACACGGCATGGATGGGCTGCTCCCCCGCCACCAGCACCTGGCCCCGGCTGGCGGTGATCGCCTGTCGGACGGCGGGGCTCGCCTGGCTGGGATCGCTGTAGACCTGGCATTGGGTATCGGCACAGAGGTGGTAGCCATCCGCCCGGAAGCGCTCGCGATTTCGCACCGCCCAGGTGCGCGCCAACACCCCCTGGGCCGCCAGGGCGGCTGGGGGTGAGCCGGCCCCAATCTCATGGGGCACCACACCCTCCAGATACCGTTCCAACGGCACTTGCTCCACCAGGCTCCACCCGCCATGGGCATCGGGTAGCAGGCGGAAGGGGCCGGGGTGCACGCCCGCTCCCCAACGCAATCCCCCGGGCGCCGCCAGGCTCAGGGGGCCCCGCCACAGCTTTGTGCCCTGGCGTCCCCGGCTTTCGAGCACCAGGCGGCGGGTTTCCCGGCGCTCCACGAGCCGTGCGGCAGGGCCGGGCGGCACGGGCGCCTCCGGGGCCGCCCAAACCTCCCAATCGCCGGGTTTGGCGATCACGGGCCGTTGGCCACTGGCCAGCCAGGGGCGTGCGGCCGCCTCCGCGCTTTCGTGGCTGGCGAACGGACCCAGCACGCGGCGGCGCACGGTGAAGGGCTCGGGCAGCGCCTCCCAACGCCAGTCCAGCGTGATGGCGGGGGCGGTGAGGCTCTGCCCCGACGCGTCCCGCAGGGTGAGGGCACCGCTAGCCGCCCGCAGGCGCAGTGGCGCGCCCGCGGCGGTCGCGCCCCCCGCTCCAGATCCGTTGACGCCGGGACCGAGCCTGGCCGCCAGGGCCACCCAAAGGACGGGGCTCTCAGCCCGCAACGGGGGTGGGGCCGCGACCGGCCAATGCAACGGGACCTGGTCGGAGGCCCGACAGCCACTGTTGGCCAGCAGACACGCCGCCAGGATCCAGGGGCGCGCCAACCGACGGGACGACCAGGGACGGGTGGGGCCAGGGTGGCGGCGGTCGGGAGGGCGCATCGGTGGGGGGCTTGGAATGGGGTGAAGTCGCGTCGTACTCTGCTTGTTTGTGCGCGTTGTCTTGAGATGCCGAAGCTGAAAACCCGCAAAGCGGCCGCCAAGCGGTTTCGGGCCACCGGCAGCGGCAAGTTTGTGCGCCGGCGTGCGTTCCGCAACCACCTTCTCGACCACAAGAGCCCCAAGCGCAAGCGCTACCTGGGCACCATGGCCGTGGTGGACGAACGCGACAGCGACAACGTCGCCCTGATGCTTCCCTACGCCTGAACCAGCCGGGCCGCCCCGTCGGCCCTTTTCGTTCCGACCGACACTCCATCCCTTCACTGAGCCATGACCCGCGTCAAAAGAGGCAACGTCGCCCGCAAACGCCGCAACAAGATTCTTCGGCTGGCCAGGGGGTTCCGCG
>JBKCVY010000067.1:0-4803 GCA_046317475.1 Cyanobacteriota bacterium
ACCCACCGCCCGGGCCAGGCGATTGGCGCGGAGGAGGGGGGTAAAACCCGTGCCCACATCAATGGGATCTTCCGCGACGGGGAGAAAGTCGCGATAGCGCCAAATGGAAGGGGGGCCGGCCTCAATGGTGGCGCGACTGACGCGCGACCGAATGAGGTCGTAATCGTAGGTGACCTCCAAGGGGCCAAAACACACGTCTTCGCACACATGCCGTGGGCCCGCGTCGTACAGCTCGCCGCACTCCTTACAGCGCAGACCCGTGAACGTGGGTCCGCCGACACTGGAGGGAGCAAGGCTGATCGTCACAGGGCATCAAAAATCTGCACCGACGTTAACAGCGGCGAACGCGACGGAGATTTAATCCGATGTTGCGACTCGGGTTTTATGGATGGCACACGCGGCCGTGGGCGTGGGCGTGGGCGTGGGCGACTTGCGTCTCTGCTTACGCTCCTGAGGTGGCCCTTTCCCTCCCCCGCCTCTCTTGGCGCTCCCCCAGCGTTCCCGTGCTCGCCGCCGCGGCCCTGGTTGGCGGCGCGGTCGTGCTGAGCCGACTTGTGGTGGAGTGGCAATGGTTCGGCCAGTTTGGGTTTCAAGCGGTACTCCTGCGCCGCTGGGTCCTCCAACTGGCCGCCTTCAGCCTGGTGTTCGGCATCGGCTCCCTCCTGCAGCTGACGCAGCTGCAGCGCTGCTGGCGCCTGCGCCTGGACGCCGCGGAGAAAACGCTTCCCCCGCGGCCCATCCTGCGCCTGAAGGGCCGCTGGCTCGTGCTGCCCTTGCTGGGACTGGTGCTGCTGCTTGGCACCGGCATCACCTATCTGCTGGTCCAGGCCCGCGGTCTGATCGCCGCACCCTTCAGCGACGATGTGATCACCGGCCTCTCGGCGCTGCGGGAGCTGCCCCATCCGGCCCTGCTGGCCATGATGGTGCTGTTCCTCCCGCCCCTGCTGGTCTGGCCCCTCTCCAGCTTGCGGCTGCTGCTCACCGCCGCCCTGGCCGCATCGGCCACGGCCCTGGCCCGGGGCTGGAGCTTGTGGTTGCCGGCCCTGTTGGCCTCCCCTTTTGGAGAGGGAGATCCCTTGACGGGGCTGGATCTCTCCTTCACCGTGCTGCGGCTGCCCGCGATCCACCTGTTACTGAGCGTGACGATCGCCCAGATCACGGTGGGGCTGGCGGCCTGCCTGTTGATGACCCTGAGCGAGGGCACCTGCCTGTCGGATTTGGCCTTCCCGGGTCTGTCCCGCCAACAACAACGGGTGTTGCAACCCCAGCTGGCGGTGTTGGCCCTGGCGGCGGCCATCAGCAACGCGCTGGCTCCCTTTGATTTGATGGTGGCGGGAAGTGGCGTGGCGGCAGGCGCGGGCTGGGTGGATCTGCACGTGCGCCTGCCCTTGCGCCTGATTCTGGCCCTGCTGCTGTTCCTCTCGGCGGTGGGGCTTGTGGTGCCCGTGCCGGAGGGTTGGTTGCGACGCGGGGTGTTGATTCCCCTCACGATCAGCACGTTGAGCGTGCCCTTCAGCGAATGGGTTTTGGCGCCTTTGGCCCAGCGGTTTTTGGTGCAGCCGCGCGAATTGAGCGTGGAAACCCCCTATCTGGCTCGCAGCATTCGCAGCACGCGCAAGGCCTTTGGCCTGGAGCGGTTGCGGGCGCTCACCCTAGAGCCACGCCAGACGATCAGCGCCTCCGATCTCAAGGCCTCCCCGGGCACCTTGGACAACATTCGCCTCTGGGACAGCGAGCCACTGATGGCGGCCAACCGGCAGCTGCAGCAATTGCGGTTGTACTACACGTTTTCCTCGGCGGCCGTTGATCGCTATCCCCTCCAGGGCCTGTCCCCGCGGGACACCAGCCAGCAGGTCCTGATTTCCGCGCGGGAATTGGACAGCCAGGCCCTGCCGAAGGGTTCGCGCACCTGGCTGAACAAACACCTGGTGTTCACCCATGGCCACGGCTTCACGGTGTCGCCCGTGAATGCCGCCGGCCCAGACGGGTTGCCGTTGTTTTTTGTCAAGGACCTCGGCCGCGGCGCGCGGGTGCAAGGCATACCACAACTGGGGATCAGCGACGCGGAAGCCAAACAGGCCTTGCCGATCGGCCGTCCCAGCCTGTACTTCGCTTCTGGCCCATCGCTTTATGCCATAGCCCCGACAAAGGTCAAGGAGTTTTCCTATCCAGACGGCGATCTCAATGTTTATACCCATTACGATGGCGGCCTTGGCATTCCCCTCGCCAAGGGATGGCAAAAGCTCATCGCCGCGGCCTACCTGCGCGAGCCGAGGATTCTCTTTACAGGCTCATTCACACCCCAATCCCTGCTGCTACTACGCCGGCAGGTGAACAAACGATTGGAGGCCCTGGCACCGTTTTTGAGCTTTGAAAGTCAGCCCTATTTGGTCACAGCCAGAGTGCAAGGCGACAAAGGCTACCGACCGGAGCAACATCAATACTGGCTTCTGGATGGGTTCACCACCAGCCGTTCCTATCCCTACAGCGATCCAAACCCACAGGGTTTGCGCTACTTCCGCAATCCCGTCAAGGCTGTTGTGGATGCCCACGATGGCCGGCTTTGGCTCTATGTCGCAGACAGGGACGACCCTATCTTAAAAACCTGGATCAAGGCCTTTCCCGAACTCTTCCAACCCCTGGAAGCCATGCCCACGGGGTTGCTGAACCACATCCGCGTGCCCCAACGCCAATTCGACATCCAATCGGAGAGACTGCTGAGCTATCACGTCACGGATGTGCGGACGTTTTACAACGGTGACGATGTCTGGAGCATTCCCCTTGAGATTTACGGAAACAGCAATGTGGCGATGCGTCCTTACCACGTGACCATGGAACTTCCAGGAGAGAATCGCTCAGAATTCGTGATGTTGCTGCCCTTTACACCCCTGAAACGAACCAACTTGGTGGGCTGGTTGGCCGCACGCAATGACCCCCCCAATTATGGAGAACTCCTTCTGGTGCGTTTCCCCCAACAACGCCTGCTCCTTGGCCCCCAGCAGATCTCCGCCCTCACTGACCAGGATCCCTCCATCAGCCTGCAATTCGGACTGTGGAACCGCATGGGGTCCCGTCTGTTTCGCGGCAACATGCTGGTGCTGCCGCTCGGCAAGGGCCTGCTCTATGTGGAACCCATCTATCTGCAATCAAAAAACAATAATCTACCCACCTTGGTGCGGGTGGTTGTCACTGATGGACGCAAGTTTGTCATGGAGAAGGATTTGCGTACCGCCTTGGCCAAGCTCGTGGGGACCGCGGACGCAACACAAGAAGCGTCAGCACGCCTGGAGCAGGCCTTGCCCTTGGGCAGCACAGCCACCAGCCCCTTGCCCTGAACCCATTGTTGCCCTGGGCACGTCAATCGCCAAGACAGCCAGCGGGCAACGACAGCCCAGTGCGCCAGCCCCGGGACCATCAGAGCAAAGAAAAAGGGTCCCAATAATTGGGACCCTATGCATAACCATTGCTGGTCAATTCTGACTCAGAAAATACGGGTCAGGCTTGACAGCGAGAGCTCAAGCCGCCACGGCCGTTTTGGGATCAAGGGCACCCTTGGCATAGAGGGCCGCGTAGTAGTTGATGTCCCGCTGCTTGATCTTGCTGGCGTTGCCGGCGCACCAGAATTGCTGATAGCGATCCAGGCACACTTTCTTCATGTAGGCACGGGCCGGCTTGTTGAAGTGGCGTGGATCGAAATTGGCGGGATCCTTCGCGGCGGCTTCCCGCACCGCGGCGGTGAAGGCCAGGCGGTTGTCGGTGTCAATGTTCACCTTGCGTACGCCATTGCGAATCCCCTCCTGAATCTCTTCCACGGGCACACCATAGGTTTCCGGGATGGCGCCACCAAACTGGTTGATCATGTCCAGCCATTCCTGGGGAACGGAGGAGGAACCGTGCATCACCAGGTGGGTGTTGGGGATCGCTTTGTGGATTTCAGCGATGCGGCTGATCGCGAGCACCTCGCCGGTGGGCTTGCGGGTGAACTTGTAGGCGCCATGGCTGGTGCCAATGGCAATCGCCAAAGCATCCACCTTGGTTTTGGCGACGAAGTCCGCCGCCTCGTTGGGGTCGGTGAGCAGCTGGCTGTGGTCGAGCTTGCCCTCAAAGCCGTGGCCGTCCTCCGCATCTCCCATGCCAGTTTCCAGGGAGCCCAGGCAACCCAACTCACCCTCCACGCTCACGCCCACGGCATGGGCCACATCGACCACGTCCTTGGTGACCCGCACGTTGTAGTCGTAGGAGGCGGGGGTTTTGGCGTCCGCCTCCAAGGAGCCATCCATCATGACGGAAGTGAACCCGTTGGTGATGGCGCCAAAGCAGGTGGACGGACTGTTGCCGTGGTCTTGGTGCATCACCACGGGAATGTCGGGATAGGTTTCAACAGCGGCAAGGATCAGGTGCCGGAGGAAGTTTTCACCGGCATACTGACGGGCACCGCGGGAAGCTTGCAGGATGACGGGACTGTCGGTTTCGTACGCCGCCTCCATGATCGATTGCACCTGCTCGAGGTTGTTGACGTTGAAAGCGGGGATGCCATAGCCGTTCTCAGCGGCGTGATCGAGCAGCAACCGAAGCGGAACGAGCGCCATGGGGGAAAACCTCGCGTGGTGGGAAAGGGACGGCGGCCTAGCGAACCGCCGGGTCTGGGCGGGAGTCTAGGGGATGCCCCGGCCCCTTCCCCCGGCGAACCTCGGGCAAAAAAAAGGCTTCGCCGGGGCGAAGCCTCTGGGATTGGCGCCTGGCTCGCGAAGGAATGGGCGCGGAACCACACAATCAGCCGCCCGAGGCGGCGACCGGTGGGTC
>JBKCVY010000068.1:0-5073 GCA_046317475.1 Cyanobacteriota bacterium
CTCTGCTCCTATGGCTCGGGTCAACGCCGGCAGCAGCCAGCCACCATCGCCATCGACACCACGGACGCTCGCCATTCCCTGGCAGCCCATCCCGCCATCCGGGCCTTGGCCATTGAGCACTCCCAGCGGGCCCTGGGCTGTGATCTGACGGGGCAACCCATCCAGATCAACGTGCGGCACTGCGTGGATGAATCCGACTATTTCCTCAGCCCCCACGAGGATTGTCCAAAAACCATCTGCGCCATCCTGATTTATCTCTGGAATGGCGAACGGGGCACCAGCCTCTATCGCCTCACCCACCACATGGAACTCCCGCCAGCTCCCGAGCCAGGCCTGCGGGAAAGGGTGAACAACTTTCATCACCATCCGGAGTTTCAGCGCGACAATCTTGATGTCATCACCCTGCTCTATCCAAATTGTTATGCCACCTTTGAACACGTCAAATTAATTCGTCCCCGTCTGGGTTCTTTCCTCCTCATCCCCAATACCCGCTTCCGTGGGGCCCTGCCCGACCTACCCCGCAGTCACCACGGTGTGGCCTCCTGTCCCATGGATCAGGACGCCCCAGAGCGCAGGCACCTCCTTCTCATGGATCTCAAACTCGCGGATGGGACACCCCCCTCCCTTCGCTCGTGCCTCAAGGCCCGCCTGTCGCGAACCTTCCGTTGAAGCACTCTTCGCTTGACATTTTTCTTGGCGTTTCGCTTGGCGGTGCAGGGCATGACGGGAGCCTGGCGGATCAGGCTCCCGACTGGCCAGGGGCCTCCCCTCAAGGATTCTGCCAACCGTCCTCATAGCCCGCCTGGTAATACGACTCATTGCGGGAGTCGTAGGCATCACTGTGGCGTCCGTAATCCATGCTCATGTTGGCTTGCGTTCCCCACGACCCGCCTTGTAGCCGTCTTTGTAGTAATCACACTTGAGGCCTGTCCACGTGTCCGGGCACTGGATCGGTTTGGCGCGGACAGGTTGGGCGTCGATCATGGCCTTTGTTCATGGCTGACTCCTCGCCCTCCCAACTATCGTTCCAGCGTCGCCCTGA
The DNA here is from genome assembly GCA_046317475.1 of Cyanobacteriota bacterium. Lineage (GTDB taxonomy): Bacteria > Cyanobacteriota > Cyanobacteriia > PCC-6307 > Cyanobiaceae > Cyanobium. Next base: position 1,043 of record JBKCVY010000068.1, read on the forward strand.
TGGTGCCCCCCTATCTGGGGGCTAGGGCGTTGCGGTTGTCCGCCACCGTCCCTCCCTCTCGCCTCAGGAGATCCCATGAGCTCATCCGACCCCCGTCCCGTGGCCTTCATGGTGATGCCATTTCGCAAGAAAACAGTTCTGGATGCCCCGGAGGGAGCCCCGAAAGAGATCAACTTCGACGCCCTTTGGGATCGGGCCTATCGACCGGCCCTTGAAACACTCGGCTACTTACCGGTGCGTGCCGATAGCGAGGTGGGTTCGGTCATCATCAAAGACATGCTCGAGCGGCTCCGATTCGCGGACCTGGTCTTGGCCGACATGACCATTCCCAATGGCAACGTCTACTACGAGGTAGGCATTCGTCACGTCGCCCAGACAACCAACTGTGTGCTGATCGCGGCGGCCTGGTCACGGCCGCTTTTTGATGTGGATCAGATGCGCATGCTTCGCTTCCCCTTACCGGAGGCCACGGTCTCGGAAGACCATGCGCAGGAGATACCAAAGGTTCTCATCGCGCAGTTGAGTCACGTTAAAGAATCGAAAACTCCTTACTACGAACTTGTCACCAACACCCAGGCGTCAACGGTGTTTCGCGAGCAGCTGGAAACCCTCAGTGCTTTCCAAACCAAGATCCAGGCCGCTCGCTTGACGTCCGATGCCGCTAGCCAGCGCCAGCAAATCATCGAACTCACGCAACTCAGCCCCGCCAGTTTGGCCATGCGAGACATTGCCTTTGAGCTGCTCACCCTCGTGCGCGACAAGCTCTCCTGGAAGGAAACGCTGGCGTTCATTGAGCACCTCCCCCCTGAACTTCAGGGCGACCCCTTTGTCAACGAGCAGGCCCTTCTGGCCAAATCCAAAGAAGGCGAACATGAACATGCCATCGCTGGATTGAAAGAGCTGCTCCGCGTGATGGGCGAAACGGCGGAGCGGCTTGGCTTGCTTGGCGGCCGATACAAGAAGCTTTGGCGCAATCTTCGCGATGCCAGAGTCAAAAATCAAGCGGCGGATCCTGATGGCAAGGTGTTAAAACCGAGCTCTCAAGAGATTGGCCACCTCGACAACGCGATTGAGTATTATCAACGTGGCGCCATCCTCGACCTGAATGAGTATTTCTGCGTCGGCAACCTGGCCTTGCTGCTGCACGCTCGCCGCCTCGATAAGGATTTGGAGCATGCCGCCTTTTATGACCGGCTCACTGTCCTCGCCGCGCAGCGAAAAATTGACCGCGGCGAGGATGATGGCTGGGCCCGCTCCACATTGTTGGGGGCTGCCTTTCGCATTGGCGACGTGGCTGAGGTAGCCCGCCTGGCCAGGGAAGTCAACCGGGAGGGGCCGGCGCTCTGGCAGCTCGAAACCACGCTGGCTGACATCAAAGACACACTCGAAATGATGCCTGAATCGCCAAATCGCCAGCAATTGATTCAAATCTATGAGCAGCTCGACTCCAGCCGCCAGGCCAGCTGACCCCCGCAACCACCCTAGGCCGCCCTTGCCTGCGGCGCCGGCGCCACCGGCGGCTGGCTGTCGCGGCTGAGCTGCTGCAGGGCCGCCAGTTGCCAGCGGCGGCATTGGGCCGGAGAAGAGCGGTAAAAGGCGTCCCAAGCCTCGGCCTTGTGGCGCCCGTACTCCAGCTCGCTCACCAGGGGGTGGCGCTGCTGCCAACCCACCCGCACCGCATGACCAATCACCACATCCAACGCCAGGTCATCCTCGAACCGCGCCAGGGGGTTGGCCGCCACAAAGGCGATCAGCGTGAGCAGCGCCTCCGTGCAGAGCTGGCGGTATTCCGGCGCCTCGATCTTGCCCAACAATTGCTCCACCCGCGCCGCGAAATTGCGCTCGCCCGGGGTCAGGTCGTTCAGTAGCGGTCCGCTCTCCAGGCGGTTGCGCCGCTCCAACTTGTCACCGATCACGATGCCGTGGCAATGGTGCAGCAGATCCCAGATGCCTGGGTAAAAGTCGCGCGGCACCCGTTGCAGGGCGCCCAGGCGCAGGCGATGTTGCAACCAGCAGCCCCCGCGCGGCAGTTCCTCCACTGGATCGGGCACCTCCCACCGCACCCGCGCCCCCTGCAGGTGCAGTTGCTCCTTCCGCCGCAGGGCCGTTTGGGCATGGTCCACATCCGCCAGCACCGCCCGCAGCCGCCGACGAATGGCGTGGGGAGGCAGGTCGCAAAGGGCCTCGAACGCATCGCTGGGGCACAGGTTGGCCTCGGAGGCCAGCTCACTGGTGAGCAGCAGGAGCAATTGGCCCAGTTGCACGGTGAGGCTGCCGCTCAGCAGGCTGGGCTCCAACCGCGCCAGACTGTCGATCGCGAGCAGCAACTCCTGCTGCAACATCCACTCCCGGGCATCCTCCCCGCTGAAGCGGCGAATCATGGCGGCGATCATCTTGCTGCCCTGGGGCTGGCTGATCAGGGACTGGCTCGTGTAATTGCGTCCCACCACCACCTGCTTCTGGCGCACCAGCAAATCCGTGAGCGCATCCTCCAGTTGCGGATGCACCAGGCCCATCACCCCGGCCGTGCGGCGCACCACCGTCCAGTCACCCTCCTCCAACCCCCGTCGGTACACCTCCTCCAGCAGCGCCATCAGCCGGGGCGTGGACCCATCCCGGGGTCCCTGCAACCGGGCTCCGGGGCCCAGGCGACGTCCCAGCAGCTCCAATACCTCCGCCTGCTCCTCCAGGGAGGTGCTGGTCCAGAGCCGCTCGATCAGCTCCGTCACGGAGGTGTCCTCCAGCTCCTGCTCCTGCAACGCCGTGAGGGGCCGCTGGCCCTGGCTGGCCGGCCGGAGCGTTTGGCGGGGTGGCAAGAGCCGGCAGGCCGCCACGGCCTGGGGCGCCAAATCCACCCAGGTGGCCTCACAGGCCAGCGCGTCCAGCGAACCCAGCCGCACGGGCACCCCTTCCACCTCCCCAGCCAACAGGTTGCGTCCCAGGTCCAGGAAGGCCTGGGGATCCCGCTGGAAGGGGCCGCTGGCGATGGGAATCAGGAGCAGCGGCAAGCCGTCGCCCCGCCAGTGGCGCCGCAACAGCCGCAACTCGCTGGCCACCGTGTCCACGAGCTGCAGCGGATCATCCGCCAAATAGAAGGTGTCTTCCTCCAGCACGGCCGGCGGGAAGGCCAGCGCTTCGCCGTTGTGGCGATACATCCGGGCGGTGGTCATCGTTTCCATGCGGACCGGCGGGTGGCCGCTCAGGCCCAGGCGGCCGTTGGCGCCCACGGTGGCCAGGCGTTGGGCCAATTCCCGGGAACTGGCCACCCGCGGCCCCCCTTGGGCGTTGGCGCCGTTCCACACCGGCAAGCCGGCGGCCGTGAGCCGCTCGGCGATCCACTCCTCCTCGGGCACCAGGGCCACCAGCACCGCCTCCGCTCCGAGCGGCTGGCGGTGGCGCCGGCCGATGGGATCCAGATCGCTCGGCGTGATCAGGCCATGGAGCAGCAGGTCCGCCAGCCACGTCAGGCTCTGGGTCCAGAGCAGGGGCACGTTGTCGTTGGGGTGGCGGGGCTGGCTGCCAGGGTTGCGGCGCTCGGCGGCGATGTCCTCCTCGCGCACCAGATAGAGCTCCGGCAGCAGGGGCACGCCGTCCACGGTCACGCTCAGCTCCCGCAGCCGCTCTCGCCAGCGGATCGCCTCCTCCCAGCGTTCCTCGCAGCAGGCGGTGAGGAGCTCGTAGGCGATGAACAGGGGCCATTCGCACTCAATGTGCTCGAACTCCGCCAGTTCCTCCGGCTCGTAGTGGAGCCGGCTCACGTCCTCGATCACCGTCTGGTGGCCATCGCGGCGAAACCGCTTGTAGCCGAAGGCGCCCCCCAGGTCGTTGCGAATTTTGGCCCGGGTGCGGGCCACCAAGTCCGGGTCCTCCACCGCCCACGCCGGGTAGCCAATCACCGCCAGGCAGGCGCTGTCGGCCTCCTTGCTGGCGGATTCCCGGGGCAGGAGGCTGCGCAACGCGCGCCGAAGCCTCACGATCGCGTCCTGGGGAATGGTGAGGCGCCAGCTGCCATCACCGTGGGGACCGAACAG
>JBKCVY010000069.1:0-2689 GCA_046317475.1 Cyanobacteriota bacterium
TCCTCCTGGAAACAGGAGAGCCCCATGCCCTGCTACGACGCCCGGGATGTGGCCCGACTCCGCTGCCGCATGGAGGGCGCCCAGCTGCTGTTGGGCAGCGCGACGCCCTCCCTGGAAAGCTGGCTCCACCTGCGGGAGCCGGTAGGGCGGGCCCGCCTGCTGCGGCTGCCGGAACGGGTGGGAGCCCGTCCCCAGCCAGCGGTGCGGGTGGTGGACATGCGGCAGGAGCTGGCGGAGGGGCACCGGCGGCTGCTCAGTCGTCCCCTGCTGGACCGGTTGACGGCGTTGCGAGAGCGGGGGGAGCAGGCCGTGGTCCTGGTGCCGCGGCGGGGCTATCGCAGTTTTCTCAGTTGCCGCGGCTGTGGAACCGTCGTGGAGTGCCCCCACTGTGATGTGGCCCTGACGGTCCATCGCCGGCCGTCCGGGGAGGAGTGGCTGCGCTGCCACTGGTGCGACCACCGGCAGGAGATGGCACGCCGCTGCCCAACCTGCGGTTCCTCCGCGTTCAAGCCGTTTGGCGCCGGAACCCAGCGCGTCATGGAACAACTGGCCCTGGAATTGGAGGGGCTGCGCGTGCTGCGCTTCGATGCGGACAGCACCCGCGCCCGGGGGGGGCATCGGCGCGTTTTAGAGGCCTTTCACAAGGGTGAGGCGGATGTGTTGGTGGGCACCCAGATGCGGGCCAAGGGGATGGATTTGCCCAGCGTCACCCTGGCCGCCGTGTTGGCCGCCGATGGCCTGCTCCATCGGCCGGACCTGCGCGCCGGCGAACATTGCCTCCAACTGCTGTTCCAGTTGGCGGGACGGGCTGGCCGGGGCGAGCGGCCGGGGGAGGTGCGTGTGCAGACCTACTCCCCTGACCATCCCGTGATCCGCCACCTGGTGGATGGGGATTACGAGCGGTTTCTGGCGGAGGAGGCCAGCCTGCGGCGGAACGCCGGGCTTGTTCCCTTCCGTCGGGCGTGCGTGTTGCGGTTGGCCGGCCCCTCCGCCAGCGCCACCGCCACCGCCGCCACCGCCCTGGCCGAACGGTTGCGTCCGGAGGTGAACGCCCAGCAATGGGTCTTGATGGGGCCAGCACCAGCACCGGTGGCCCGCGTGGCCGGCCGCAGCCGTTGGCAGTTGCTGCTGCATGGGCCCGCCCACTCCCCGCTGCCCCTGCCGAGCGAGGAGGCGCTGCGGGAGGGACTGCCGCGGACGGTGTCCCTGGCCATTGATCCAGATCCCCTCCAGCTTTGACGGCTCCCGTCGCTCCTAGGCCGGCAATTCCGGCAGGCCCATTCCCAAGCGCACCCGCATGCGCTGCGCCTGTACCACCACCACCAGGGCGGTCGCGATGCCCAGGGCGCCAACGCCCAGGGGATTCCACCGCCAGGTGTGGAGTTCCAAGGTGTTGACCTCCCCCAAGCGCAGGGGCCAGACCAGTTCCCTGGCGCCATCGGCCCCCCCCACCCCATTCGGTTCGGCCCGCTGGACAGCGCGTGGACTGAGTGGGGAAAGGTGCAGGGTGAGCTGCAGCCCTGGCAAGGCGCGCACGGAGCGGAGATCGAGCCGAATCAGCCCCCGCTGGCGGACGCCCAGCAACCAATTCGTTTCCGCCAGCTCCAGCATGGGGGGGGGCAGGGCCATCCCCGCCTGCGCCGCGGCCAACTCCAGCGTGCGGGAGAGCGAAGCGGTGGCCTCCGTCAAAGTGAGGAGCGGACTGTCGAGCACCGTCCTGGCGCCCTCCTCGCTGGCTTGGTAGGGGGGCTCTCCGGCGGCGAGGCTGGCCGCCAACTGGCGTTGGAACGGAAGCGGGGCGCCGGCGCTGGCCTCCAGGCGATGGCGCAGGCGCACATGCCCGGGGCCAGCGAAGCGGAGTTCGCTATCCACCCGCAGGCAGCCGGAAAGCAGGCCGCTCAACAGCAACGCCGTGAGCACCACCACGACGACCGCGACAAAACCGCGTGGATTGTGGGTGGGGCCCACGGGGGGCGGGGGGGGCGCTGGCTTGGTGGGGGGGAGGCGGGAGCGGCTGCCGCCGCTGGCGATCCCCTCCAAAGGGGGGGCCTGGTCCAGCTTGGGCAGCGTCAGCGACCAGTCCCGGGGGCGTTGGAGCGCGGGGGCCTCCAGCACCTGCAGCAAATCCCTCGCTTGGGAGCGGGTTTGGGGGTTGCCAGACCCGAGGAGCGTCCGGCAACAGGCCGCCGCCCGCTCGCCTTCCCCCAAGCCCATCAACGCCGTGACCAACAGCATCCTGACGGAGTCGCCCGGGGGCTGGGCGGGGGACAGGCGCTCGCAGAGGGGGTCCAGCAACCGCACGGCCCGCACGTATTGGCCGCGGGCGATGGCCTCCTTGGCGTCCGCCAGGGCCTGGGACAATGCATCGGCTTCCCTTGCCATGGCGCCTTCAGGACTGGATGTGCCGCGGACTCCCCACCACCATGGTGCCGATCCCGGCGTCGGTGAAGACCTCCAGCAGGAGGGAATGGGGAACGCGGCCATCCACGATGTGGGCCGCGGCCACGCCCTGGGCCAGGGCGCGAATGCAGCACTCGGTTTTGGGCGTCATGCCCCCCTGGACGACCCCATCGGCGATCAAGGCCCGGGCCTCGCCCAGGGTGATTTGCCGCAGGAGGCTGGCCGGATCCTGCCGGTCGCGCAGAATCCCCGCCGTATCCGTGAGCAGGATCAACTTTTCGGCCTGCAG
>JBKCVY010000070.1:0-2727 GCA_046317475.1 Cyanobacteriota bacterium
GGAAGAAACCGAAGCTGCGGTTGCTGGCGTTGCCGCTGTCGGAAAGGCTGTCGCCAAACACGAACAGTTGGCTGAGGCTGGTGAGGCCCGCCAGAGCGGCCGTGGGTTGCAGGGTGGCCGTCAGCAGGGCCAGCAGGGGCCCGGTTCGGATCAAGTGGGTCAGGAGATGGGTGCCATGCTTGCGCATCAGCCTTCCTATTCATTCAAGCCCCCAGTTCTTAGCATTAAGTTTGTGTTGGTTCGCACAAGGTTGTTGTTTTTTCATCTTGTGCCCCCGTCGCGGTAGGGGGTCGGGATTCTATCTCCCTCCCCCCTTTTTTTCCTCGTCCGTGTGCTCCGATGGGTTCGCCCCACCATCTTCATGACGGAAACATCAGGAGAAGCTCCAAGATGGGGTGGGATCCCCCGGGAGCACAGCGGCGAAGGGGCTGACCGGTTCCCACCCATGCGCTGAAGCGGGGTGCCGGAGGGTGGCGGCTTCGTGTTGATCATGGACGATCCGGATGCCCCATCCGGCCTTTGGATCCACTGGGTGCTCAACACCGTCCCGCCCGACTGGCGCGAGCCGCCGGCGGGCCTCCCGTCCCACGAACGGTTGGAGAACGGGGTCCTCCATGGCGTTTGTTGGGGGGTGGACCGCTTTGAGCGGCTGGGCTATGCCGGCCCTTTGCCGCCTCCGGGTCGGGCCCATCGCTACCGATGACGGTTATGGGCCCTGGCGACGCCGTTGGCCCTGCCCCCTGGCGCCACCGCCGCCGAGGTGCGGGCCGCGATGGCTGGCCACACCCTGGCGGAAACCGAACTGGAGGGGCGGTACCAGCGACGGGCCTGACCCCCTAAGGTGGCTCGGCCGCCATAGCGCACCATGGAAGCCACTTGGAACGGGGCTGTGCTTGCCCGCAGCGATGACATCGTCACCGTCGAAGGTAACGCCTACTTCCCTGCCGAGGCCCTGCACGCCAATTGCTTCCGTCCCTCCAACCACCGGACAATCTGCGGTTGGAAAGGGGAGGCCCACTACTACGACGTCGTTGTCGATGGCCAACTGAACACCAATGCCGCTTGGTACTATCCCGATCCCAAGCCCGCCGCCGACCAGATCAAGGGACGGGTCGCTTTCTGGAAGTGAGTGATGGTGTAATGACGTCCACGTTGCGTGGCGTGGCCTATGTCAGCGTTTGGGTCGTGCTTTGGGGAACGGCGTCCTCCCTGGCGGATGCGGTCCTTCTCCAGCGGGGCGCCTATGGCTCCGGCTCCCTCGGACAAGTGGTCACCTTCACCACCTACGGGATGGCCGCCGTCGTCCTGGCCGTGCGGCTGGCAGGACGCTTTCTCCCCAAAGCTGAGGCTTGAGAGCTGAGAGCAGACGCCGCAGCTGAGGCTCGCGGCCGCGGTCCGAGCGGTTGGGCCCCCTGCACCCGTCGAGCCCCAAGCGACCGTTCACCAGCATGGCGTCATGACCGATGCGACCTGTCTGATCAATGGTCCGCCACGGGCCCCCGCCACCTTGGTGCTGGGTCATGGGGCTGGGGCGCCGATGGACAGCCCCTTCATGGAGGCCATGGCCTCCGCCCTGGGGAGCCTGGGCTGGAGGGTGGTGCGTTTTCCCTTCCCCTACATGGTTCGCCACCAGCGGACGGGTCGCAAGGTCCCTCCGGATGCCCTCCCGACATTGCTGGACAGCTTTCAAGCCACCGTGGCCCGGGAGGGCGAGGAGGGACCGCTGATCATCGGCGGTAAATCTCTGGGTGGGCGAGTGGCTTCCCTGCTGGTGGATGCACTTGCCCCCGCGGGTGTGCGGGGCTGTCTGTGTTTGGGGTACCCCTTCCATCCCCCCGGCAAGCCCGGAACACCCCGCACCCAGCACCTGACCGTCCTGGCCACACCCACCTTGATCCTTCAGGGGGAGCGGGATCCCTTTGGACGTCGGGAAGAGGTGGAGGGTTACACCCTGTCCCCCCAGGTGCGGGTGGAGTGGATCCCCAACGGCGACCACAGCTTCAAGCCCAGCCGTGGTTCCGGCCACACGGAGGCTGGGAACTGGATGCTGGCCGCCTCCCTGGCGGATCGATTTTGCCGTGAGCTGGTGGAGGCCGATCCCCCGCTGGATCCCTAGGCTGGATTCGCCATCAGACCAGTCGCGGCCGATGGGATCGCCGGAGCAACCCTGCGGCCAACGGTGGCGCGATCGGGTGAACGCCAGGCATCAGCCGGAGGGAGATGCCTGCCACGGATCCGATGGCTGAAGCGGGGGTTGGGGGCCGGGCCGCTGGCTGAGCCCAGGGTCCCCCGTCGAGGTGTGGCTCCTGGCTCCCCAGGCGAGGCCTCGGGGATGCCCATCTCCGCACAGCCACCGAGTCCCGTGTCCTGGGCTACAGCCAAGTGGGGCAGTCCTGTTTATGAAACTGCTCAATCAAAGGTCTCACTAGACCTCTCTTTTCGGAGTCGCATCAAATGACATCGGAACAGGCCGCCCAATTGATTGACAACACCCTCGATTTGGTTCATCAGCGGCTTCAAGACTTGGAATCCAGGGCGCTGATCCAAGAACACCATGCCCTGGCGGAGGAATTCCGGGAATGGCGCCATCCGAGCGGGGGGCACATTGATTTGATGGTGTTTCCCGGGTTGTCCAGTCCCTGAGCGGGGATGGAGTTTTCCAGGACGAGTCCTTGTCCCCCTCACATAAATATTACATTCCGTTGACTGGTGGTACGTGGTAAGCAT
>JBKCVY010000071.1:0-15453 GCA_046317475.1 Cyanobacteriota bacterium
ACCCAGAAGATCCAGCCCCGTAAATTAATGTTGTATTAACTGTATCATTGGTTTTTAATGTGTTCTTTGCCTGCCGTCGTTCAATTTGATGAACGAGTAAATCCCGCATTACTATTCTCATGGCAATAGCACCAGCAGTGAAAAGCAGCCAATAGAGAACCCAATAAGACCTGGGAGGATTAATACCATAAAATCTTGTACTTATGAACAACAAAAGTAAAACCATTAAAAAACTTCTTGGAATCAAACCATACAGCGAAAAGCTGCCTGTATACCGAGTAAGTCCTCGATACCACCCTGAAAGCCACAATACAGCTAAACCACTAACTATAGCTGGCAGCAAAAGTTTTTTCTGCTCTACAAAAAAAATGTTAAAGTCGATGGGGTTATTAAGGCGTAAAGCGATAGCTCCATAAAAAGATATTATAATTAATAATCCATCGAATAATAGAAGGAGAATTCTTCTTCCGACGACCTGCAAACGAAAATCCAATGTTCTCATGAATCTTATCGAGATTGGCGTTGTTTGATGAAAGAAAGAAGATTGTCGATTTAGAGCACCAACTTTTTGATAAAGAATTCAATTTTTATTTTAGCATGAGGCCTTAACTGTTTTCAAACATGAACGCAACTTTGGAGTCCAGATAAATCGCTATAAAAAGCTCAATCAACATGACAACTAATAGTAGGAACATGCCTCCTGCAAATTTTGCAGTTATTAACAATGATACACCGAGTATGTATAGGGATGCAACTTGACGATGACTCCAGCCAGAACGGTTCAGTCTTTGGTAAAGGTGTTGCCGATGAGCAGAAAAAATATTCTTTCCTGCAAGAAGTCTACGTATCACACATGTCAATGCATCGGCGTATAAGGGAAAAGCCAATGCTACAATAGCTAAGGAAGAACCTACAGAATGTTCCTGTAGGGCAAAACCAATAAATATAGCGCCAATAAACGTACTACCTACATCACCCATAAACACTTTTGCAGGACTCCAGTTCCACAAAAGAAAGCCAAAGATAGCTCCTGCGATTGACCATTTTGATAATGCAATCATTAACAAAAAAGAACAACCAGCCAGGAGTCCGTCCATGCCGTCCAGAAAATTCATAAAATTAATTAGTGCAGTTATGGCCACAATGGCGAGGGGAATGATCCAAAGCGGAATTGAAACTTTTGCAAAAACTAATAATAAGATAGCCGTTATGACTTGGCATAAATATCGATACTTTGCAGGCACATTGTATCGATCGTCAATCATTCCAACCAAGGCAAGAGGTAGGCACATAACAGGAATCCAAGCGCTGGAACCAGATGTAAAGATAAAATTGAGAATTGTTCCTATAATCACAAATGCGATGCCGCCACCTCTTGGCGTCGGTATGGTGTGAGAACTCCGACCATTGGGATTGTCAAGGAAATTGTTTCTAATACAAGGCAAGATAACTGCAACAAAACACCATGCGAGTATGGCAGCAAAACAGATTTGAAAAATCGGATTGTTCATGTTTAATTCAAGTGGAAAAGGTTTGTGAGTTGACGTCTGACACTGGGAAGGACTGAGGCTCTTCTTTCAGCAACTGATGGACCTTTGTAAACCCAGATAGGTTACTTTGAGTTCGCATTATTGCTTCAAATAGTTTTGGATTTCCGGGTAGGATGAGCATGGTTAATAAATAAAAAAGTTGATTCGGTACAGTGAGTAACTTGCAATGTTTGGCGGCATCATTTCTTGGCAAAGGCTCTGTGATTCGCCGGATCATATTTTCGTATGTCATCGTTTCATCTCCTCCCAAAACGATTACATTTGAGTCTTTGAAGTTCAGTTGATCATTGATGATGTCATCAGTTTGTCTCTTCATGGCTTTAGCAAGTTGAGTTGCATGGATGGGTTGTCTGAGACCAGTGATTTTGGGTAAAAAAATTATTGGAAATATTCTCATGATCTGTAAAATTCTGGTCAAGTTTTTATCGCTGTACGCATCAACTTTTCCGTATACCAAAGAAGGGGCTAAAATCATGCATGGGATAGATAACGACCTACAGACATCTTGTAATGATGAGTGGGCATTGCTTAGACGGAGGGAGAGATTCTTGTCGAATTCATTGAAGGAAAAACGCTTGGTTAAGTATGAAGAAGATGAACAGGCTACAATCCCTCGTAGCTGATGTAGGTTTTCACATCTAGATCTGAATAAGCTTTCAAGAAAAAAAGCTAATAACCAGATTGGAGCAAAGCTAACCAGGACACCGCTCAAGATGTTTTGATGGTCGAGGGAACCACTTGATAAATCACAGAATATATGGGGAATGTTGTCATGTTTGTGCGTGCGTCTGCTCCATATTTCGAGGCGTTGATCTCGACAGAGTTGAATAAAAGCAGATCCAGATGGATTGCTTGACCCAAATAGAATGATTTTCATGGCTAAGTGCTAAGGGATGCTCTACCGTACAAAGTTTTATTTTAAATGAAGTGCATTAAAAAAAACAAGGGAGTAACAAAAAAAAACTATGCTAGTGGCCTTTGTGCTCAAGTAAATATCTGTTGTAGCTGAAGATCTGCTTAACGAAGAACTCCGACGCTTGGGTCGAACTCTGTTTCAAGGGCTACATTAACGGGCTCTTCGTCAAGATGAAAAGTAAAGAAAATAATCTTCTACATGTGAAATTACGATTCAGTCATGGAGTCACTTGGATGGGAAGCAAGAGACTCCGCAGGATGCTCATTCTGATGCATCAGTGCTCGAGCATTTGGCATATCAAGATGCCGCTTTCATTTATGATGTGTTCGTATAGATATATGAGAGTCTGTAGCGGGGATGGCACGAGTTGGCGAGCTTGGCTGAAAAGCGAATACATGCGTTGGAGATGCTGGCCATATTGGCGGAAACAGCTGTCCGAAGGAATAGAGCTTTCCTTAGCAAACAGCAGTTGGCCCTGCGATCTATCACAACTAGTCTCGAGGTCCGTATTGCAGCAATTAATGCCTTGGAGCCACTCTGTTTCGGCTTGGGCAGTCTTTTTTGCACTTGTTGCAGGAGCTGCCGATCAGCTGATGAAATAATCAGGGCCATAGGAGTAAAACTTGGATCAAGAAGAGTCGTTGAGGAGCAAAAAAGGCTACACCAAACACAATTAACTAATGATCTCAACCTCACTGCTAGTTTATTTATTTGACTACTTGAGTGACGATCTTATATTTAACTTCCTTCAGCAAATTCTGGCAACCTCTATAATTTGGCACCCCCAGCCGATTTAAATATAAAGTATTGATTCAAATATAGAGTCTACCGTTCTCAGGCCTCTTGAAACGCGAGATCAACCTGTTGAACTTCCCATGTTTGCCTGCACAATTAGATATAAATTAGAAGTGTCCATGATTTGGTTTGCTGGACAGCAATATCATGATGCTGCTGGCCACACTGCATTACCTATAGTAAATTCATACCTTTGAAATCAGTTTGTGTCGGTAGCGACGAAATGATAATATATAGCTGATAGCATGATAATAATTTCTTGAAAATTAGAATAACTCCTGCAGAGGATGGACAAAAAAAGATCTGTCCTTGCGAGTGGCCCCCTAGTGCCACTTTAATAGGGTAAAATGATTTTTTAAAAACGAGGTATTAAACAAATTCCTAGACTTTTTTTGAGTTTAGTTAATGAAAACACGGGTTTTCATTCTGTTTTAAAAGGCTAAGCTTACTTCCTACATCGCAACCGCATTTATAGTGACAAACGTCTTCCGCAATTTACATGGAAGTTCTCTTCCGGATTTATGGTCTTTACTGCCTCCTCCAGATGAGACTTCCATCCCCGAGCCTCCGCAGCGTCTGAATCGGGGACTTATTGATGCATTGAAGAAAAATGTTCCATCCCTAGATGAAGATGGAATTATTGTAGAGATTGGCGCCGAACTTGGTGGCAGCACCCGTCTATTTCTTGAAGAATATTCAAAGGCTAGTGTTGTATCTATTGATCCTTGGCCTGAGGGCTACTATTTACCTCCTGCTTGGAGCTCGTTGAAGCCTTCGGTTGCCAAATATGGTCGTTCTTTGTTGCCCTTGTACTTGTATTACTGCAAGGATTATCGCGATCGTATATTACCTGTTCGTGAATTTTCTTCTGATGGTTTACTGAAAATTCACAAGGCGGGATTGAAACCTAGTTTTTTTTATGTTGATGGAGATCATACTTATCACGGTGTTTTTACAGATCTGGCCCTGATAAATAGTCTGTTTCCTGATACCCCTATATTTGGTGATGATTGGAACTTTACTTCTTCCTATCCACGTTATAAGGGTATCCAACATTCTGTTCAGAAAGCAGCAACAGATTTTTCTGATCACACATCCCGACCACTCACCGTGTTTTCAAACACTTATTTCATTGATGTTCGTCCCAAAGACGTTAAGCGCTTCGCGTAGCCTAAGATGACATATACATCTAATTCTGACATTCCGCAAAAGACTCAACAGAGCATTAGGATTGAAAGCGATTTACAGCGGATTTTGAAGAGTTCTGGACATGTGTTTTTTGAAACTCTCCTTTATATCATTTATCGAGATTGGCTTGCGAAACCCGGATCTACTGTTCTTGACATCGGTGCTCACACTGGAACTCATACCTTTCGTCTTGCTGAATGCGTTGGAGAGAGAGGTCGAGTGTTGGCTTTTGAGCCGGCCACTTCTTTGGCCGCAGGATTGCTAGAAGAATGTCAAAAACGTTATGGAACAAACCAAACTCGCGTACAAGTATTGCCAATGGCCGTTTCTGAAAAATCTGGAGTTACTGTTTTCAGACAAAATATCACTAGGCCGTCTCAAAGTACGATTGTGCAAGGGCACGGAATCAAGGATGCAACAACTATTGAAACTGCTTGTGGTGTGGTTTCAATAGATTCCCTTTTTGAAGCCCTAGGTACGTGTTACCTATCATTTGTTAAAATTGATGCCGAGGGTAACGAGTATCGCATCCTCGATGGAGCACGAAAAACTCTCACTAAAATGTCTCCAATAATTGCCATGGAATTTACTCTGGAACAACTGAAACTTATTGGTCGTACACCCAATGATTTTCAAATGTTGTGCCAGGATCTCAATTATGTTTTCTACAATGTTAATGGCCTACCGTTCTCTTGTGATATTGTTCCTTCATCTCAGCGCCAGTCAGTCTGTTATGAAATCTTTGGCGCTAAACGTGGTCATTGGGGTGAGGAGTTCTTGGCCAATAAACTTCCGGAACTGGTCTCACGCTTTTTGCGACATTATGCCGAACAGAAACGAATCCATCTTTAATCCTCTTAAACAGGCTTGATCAATAATCTAGTTTTTAAATGCAGTGAGCAGATAGTATTAACGGACACGATTGTCTCGGAAAAATATTAGATTGAAAAACAATGTTGAGGCAACTGAGATAAATATTTCGCTAAATATCTTGATAAGTCTTTCTTGTTAAATGAATATCTACTTCCTTTTGTTAGTCAGATAGAGTTTGTCGTCCATTCTCTATTCTCGACCCTAATATCGTAAATTCACCTTTCTTGTATGTTCTGCTCTGGTCTATATGAGGCCCAATCAAATTGGGACTAGAATTGCCTGATGTGAAAAAGAGCAGTCTGACCTGTCTCGCTATGGACGGATATTAGTCTATTTCCCTATAACTTGTTTCCCAATCTCCTGGCAGCATCATGCAGATGAGATTAATTAATCTGGCTTTTCGCTGGCTTTGAGAACTGTGCTCCTATTGCGACGAGACAACAGTTGCCATCCTTGTTCAAGCAGCCAAGGCAAGGCAAGAGCACCCTTGCCTTGCCATTTTCCATTTTCAATCCATGTGTCATCGACTGCTAATATTCCTCCCTTGGGGATTAATTTGCAGCAGTATTTTGCGACCTGGAAGTGCATTTGTTGAGAATCTGTATTGTTAATTAAGGAGCCATAGTTCTTTAGATAGGTCTGTTGTCTTATTGCCGAGTGGCTGGAATGCCATATGTCATAGGCGTCAAGATAACATGCTGCTATCGGCTTGTTCCAGGTTTCCAATACCTTTTCGCCTTTGCCAGTTATCCACCTTGCATCAAAGTCGGCGTAATCTCTTTGAAGAGCTAAAAGGCTTTCTTCGTCAATGTCAATTCCGGCGAACGGTAAATGTAACTCTTTGGCCAAGCCAAGGAGCTGCACCGTACTGTTTTGCCCTTCAACAATTTCCCGTGAACATCCCACCTCAACAATCCATGGCATTTCACCATGCCAGTTTTGCAGAAGTGTTGGCAATTCTTCTCTGCAATACTGGATAAATGTCGCATGGCCATGTGCTCTTTTTTCACCCAGCTTTTCACTGATATAGTCAAGACTTGCAAAGATTCTGGCTTGAGGGGCTGTCTCCATCTTTTTGTCTGATTCTGCATGCTCTGGCGTCCGTAAACATTGATGAAGAATGTTGATCCATTCGCGATGAAATTCCATTGCAGTTAACCAGCATTTGGAGCTAGACTTTGCATCCTTCATCAGATCTTGTGTGTTGGCTGCTGTAATTAGATGGGAAAAGAGCGCAAGTTGCTCATCGTATTTGAGTGATGCATTTTCCTTCAATAACCGCTTGATTCCGTATGTAGCTGCAGTTAGGCGTTGTTCCCGTCCCATTTCAAGCGATATGCCTAGCAATTGAGCTGCGCTGAGCTCTGATGATCGAATTAACTTCGTGCAAACTTGCCAACGCTCATGCTCGGGAGTGTCCTGTACTTCCGGTCTGATTGCCGCATAGACAAGCTGATCCCAGACTCCCAACTGTCCGGAGTCCTTAAGATGACGCATCAAATGATCCACCACCGCTTTTGTGTTCACTGATGCATTGCGCAACTGGGCCCGCCACAACCGTATACCTTCCGCATAGGTCTGACCCCGCTGGATCCAGTTCCCATCATCTTCCACTGGCTCATCTGGCCACCCTGCCAATTGGATCCCCAAAATGGCTAGCTGCTCAATGAATGTTGCTCTCGATGCCATGGGAACCTCTAGGATGGCTGAAAAATAAAACCACTTTGGATTATCTGATCATCCAGCGCACGCTTACAATCCTTGAAGATCGCTTCCGAGAGCTTCAGGAGATCAGCGAGAAACGCTTTGAAGCCTGGGAAAAAGAAAGAAATGAGATGCAGCGGGCATTGGAGGAGCAGAAGGTGGCGTCGCGATGGATGGAAGAGGAGCGTACCGCCCAGTTGCAGGTCAATGCGGGCATGGTCGAGAAAGTGACGACCTTGGAGAACTCCCTGACGCAGCAGAAACAGGAGACCCGCAGGGCGACGCAGGAGCGCGACGCCTTGGTGCAAGAGAAAGCGGCAGTGCTGGAGCGGGTGGCAAGCCTGGACAAGGCCCTGGCGATGCAAAAGGAGGAGACGCGCAGGGCGACGGAAGAGCGCGACGCCCTGGCGAAGGCCAAGGCGGTGGCGCGGGAGACGGCGGCGCACCTGGAGACGGCGATTAGAGAACACAAGGAGGGTCTGCTCCGCTTGCGTGGCCTTGCCCAGGTGTCTCCATGAGAGCATGCCCAGTCCCATTACCTTGGCCACTCGACTCTTTCTATGAATCATGATTTAAAGCCGCCGGAGCAATGCGCCATTGTCCATATCTGAGCCTGTGGACTTATCCTGCATAATGCATCTTGATTCCCGACATCTAGACGAATAGCGTCATCTTGGTGAAGATGGTTGCCCTGCTTGTGAAGACACGGACCCATTCGGGTTGCTGCCATTCCCTCTGCCGGTTGAAGTTGTTCCACCAAGCAAAATTGCGTCCGTTTTGCCCTGGAGAAGAGAGTTTTAAAACTTCAGTGATCCTGCGATAGTGGTGGATTTTATGCCTGATGAAGGTCATGCCGTCATGGCTGGAGGGTTTGGGCCGAATTAGACATTGACGCTGAGTTTGAAGACCTGCTTGCAGTTTGATTTCAGCTTTCAGTGCTCGGACCATATCAGCTGCATTGATTGTGCCTTGTTGACGAACCATGCCATTGGCAATCCCTTGATCGGGGGAGTTCCCAGCCCCATCTGAAGATAGGGCGGTTGCCAGCTTGGCCTTTGACCCACCAACCCAGCGTGTCGGTTTTGATGCCTTGCCGCAACGCCAGGCCCTTCTTGCGCGAAGCAGTAACTTCCGTGCTGCGGCAACCGGAATGCCTGGAGCTGCTGGTGGCCGATGGGGGCTCTAGCGACGGTAGTTTGCAAATCCTTGAGGCCTGGGCGGCTGACGATCCGCGTCTCCGGATCGTCAGCCGTGCGGATGGGGGGCCGGCCGATGCCCTCAATCGTGCCTTCCAGGCTGCCCGCGGCACCCTGATGGGCTGGCTGAATGCTGACGATCTCTATGTTCCTGGCGCCCTGGCGCGGGCCACGGCCGCGTTCGCGAACCATCCCACGTGGTTGATGCTCTACGGGGAAGGGATGGAATTCAACGCCGTTACGGGGCTCCGCCAGCGCTACCCCACCTGCCCTCCCGAGGTTGGCCTCCAGGGGTTCCTCTCCCATTGCTTCATCAGCCAGCCCACGGTCCTGTTCCGTCGCACTATGCCCCTGTTGTTGGGGCCCATGGACCCCCAATGGCAGACGGCGTTTGACTTTGATTACTGGCTGCGAGCGTTTGCCGCATTCCCTCACCGCATCGGTTACATCCCCCAGCTGCAGGGCCTCACCCGACTGCACGACGCCACAATTACCAGCCGTCAGCGGGCCAGGGTAGCCCTGGAGGCGACTGAGCTGCTGGCCCGGCACTTTGGTCCCCAACCCGCGGCAAGACTCCATAGCTATGCCCTGGAGCTGCAACTCGGCCTTGCCTCCCTTCCCTCCGGCGAGACCCTTGGGGCGCATTTGGAGGCACTCGTTCGTCAATGTGAGCCCTGGCTGACGCCTCAGGCCATGCGGGCGTTTCGCAACCAGTGGCTGCTCGATCCCCAGACAGCCCCCGCCATGGTGGCCGCTGAAGACAAGGCCGCGGCCCTCGCCTTGCCCAGCCACCTGGCGGTGCGCCTGCTGCAGGCCGTGCATCCCGCGCTGCGGTTGGAGGCTCCCGGACCACCAGCTGGTCCCCATCTGCGGCTGTACGACGCGGTGGCCAACCATCGCCAGGCCTCCCCGTTGCTGCGGGAGCTCCCCATCCCCCCCGAGTCGGCGCCCCGGCCCATCTCCAGCTCCGAGCATCCCCCCGTGCCCTTGACGGGGCGGCCCTTTGGGGTGAATTTGATCGGCCATGCCTTCGAAGTGTTTGGCATCGGCGAGGACATCCGCATGGCGGCGCGGGCGCTCCAATGGGCTGGCGTGCCGTGCTGCGTGATCAACCACCCCGCCGCCAATGGAGCCCCTGCGAGTGATCGCGCCCTGGAGCCGTTGCTGTGGGCGGATCCCCTAGGTGGGCCCTTTGCGTTCAATTTGGTTTGCATGGCCGCCCCGATCCAGGCCCGCTGGCTCCTGCAGACCGGTTTCGCTCCCCTTCTGGGGCGTTTCACCCTGGTGGCCTGGCCTTGGGAAACCCAGCGGTGGCCCGAGGCCTGGTGTCCACTCCTGGAGGTGGCTGACGAGCTCTGGCCCTCCAGCACGTTTACGGCCGCGGCGCTGCGGGAACCTGCCGCCGCCGCTGGTCTGCCGTTGGAGGTCATGCCGATGGCGGCGGAGGTGCCCGATCCCGATCGCTTTTGCGCCCCCGCCGTCCGCCGGTCCAGCCGGGCCAGCCATGGTCTCCCCCCTGACGCCGTGCTCTTTGGTTACGGCTTTGACTTCAACTCCACCGCCCTTCGCAAAAACCCCATGGGTGTGCTGGAGGCCTTCCAGATGGCGTTTCCCCTGCCCGACTTGCCGGCCGCCTTCGGGTGGCGGATCAACAGCCATCCCCTTTCCAGGCACGTGGCGCTCATGATCAAAACGTTCCCGCCCCAGGCTGACAGCGCTGAGTGGCACTGGCTGCGCCTGCGTGCCGCGGAAGACCCCCGCATCCATCTGGTGGTCGCCAATCTTGAGCGGGATGACTTGCTCGCCCTGTATGGCTGTTGTGATGTGTTCCTATCCCTGCATCGCTCCGAAGGGTTTGGACGCGGCTTAGCAGAAGCGCTGCAGCTCGGCCTGGATGTGATCGCCACGGACTATGGGGGCAATCAGGACTTTTGCCATGGACCCCTGGCCCACCCCGTGCGCTGCCAGGAAGTGCCCATCCCCAGGGGGGCCTACCCCTGCGCGGATGGCCATCGGTGGGCAGAACCGGATCTGCGCCACGCCGTGGAACAGATCCGGCAGGTCGCGGAGCGGAGATTTCATGCCGCCGCTGATCCGCTGGCCGCCCGCCCGGATCCCAGCCGGGATCCGGAGGTGCTGTCGTCCTATCGGGAACGGTTTTCATTGGCAGCGGCTGGGGCGCGTTATCGGGCCCGGCTGGACGCTTTGTGGACCCACCGGCTGCGGCTGGCGGAGCGGATCAAGCAGCGGCCTTGGGCCGCCATGGGGTGAATGTCGGTCGTTGGCCGTGTAGGGGGCCTGTCAGCTGGATGGAGGATCGGTTCCGATCCCAGCCCCACCCTGATCCAGTTTGGCCAGAAGCTGGTCGAGCTCGGCACTGAACGCATCGAACTGGAGGGCCAGGGCGTCAGCCCGAGCCCGTTGCCGATCCCGTTCCTCCAGAAGTGCTTGACGTTCCGCCGACAGGTGCTCAAGCGAGGCGCGCAGGTGGTCACAGCTCGTGTTGCAGGCCTCATTGCGGATCTGGGCGTCCTGAAGGAGTTCAGCCTGGGAGGCCAGCTGCTCCTCCAGCAGGGCGATGCGCCGTTCCCTGTCAGCGAGCAGGAGCCGTTGCGTGGCCACAGGGTCGCGACGCCAGCTGGTCCCAGCGTCCTCGCCGTCACAAAAGCCCCGCTCTTTCAGCCAGCGATCCACCGGCACCTCCCAGACCTCCCGGGCCCCAGGCGCGGCCAGCTTCACCGCATGCAGCGCGCTGAGCCAGTCTCCAAGACCCCCCAAAGCGGCCAATGGGTCGCCCTGGCCAAGGCGCAACCGCAACAACGGCCGCTGCCGCGTCTCCCCTTGGGGGATCCAGTCATTGAGCAGGTTTGCGAGTGAACGCCCTACGCGGGTCTCTTCCCCCGTCTGCTGAAGATTCGGGTAAGCCTCCCGCCAGGTCTCCGCGGGTAACGGCCCGTCCAGGCGCGATGCGTTGAAACGAAACCACCTCACGGGACTGTCGTTTTGGGCGGACAGCACCGCCACGCGCACCGTGGCCTCGCTCCTCTGACGCAGGTTGTGCCTCAGTTGATCCGCCTTCTCCGGATCCGCTTCCACAACCAGCAGTCGGCCCGCGGTGGGCAGGGCCCTGGCGCTGTCTGGAGCACCCACCCACACCGTCAACCCGCCATCGTCGCCGCCCGGTTCCGCTGAGGAGGCGCTGTCGGCGGCCACAGTGGGTTCAGAAGTCATGCGGTCGAGACCGTCAAGGCTTGAGGGGAAGACTAGGGTTTGGCCGGTGCCTCGATAACCTTGCCCCAATCACCCGCCGGGGATGGGGCATGCGCTATTGGTTCTCACCCTTTCCGCTGGGGGCCGATATTCTGACCCCCCTTGCCGAGGCGAATCTTGAGCCCTGGCCCGCTGCGCGAGACGGCAGTCCGGAGGAAGCGTGTTTGCTGGTGTATGACAGCCCCGATCGGTTGATCAGCGTAGCCGCGGAGCCGCGGGAGGAAGCCGTGGCGCTCTCCGTGAATCAGCTGGTAGGGGGGTATCTCCAGTTGTTCTCCTGGGCGCGGGCGTTGGGTCACCCCCTCCTGGCGGGCTGGCAGGTGCGAGAGCTGGGGGCCAGCGGTCTGCGGCAATGGCTTGAGGAGGGAGACGATGGGGTGGTCGCGTGCCCGGTTGGGGACGGCGCACCCGCAGCGATCCCCCCCCTGCTCGCCGCCGTGACGCTTGGCTTGCTGGAGGCGGAACCCCAGCTTCTTGAGGCCTATCTCGACCTGGAACTCCACGCCAAGTTATTGGGTCGGCAACCGGATTTGAACTATCGCCAGCGTCTCCACCAGGCGAGTGATGCGGCGGACGCCCTCCTGCATGGCCTGGTGCGAACCCTGAGGATGCCGGCCGACCTGCGGGAGATGGAGCAGCGCCTGACCGCCCGGGAGACCGAGCTGGGGGAGGCCAAGGAGGCAGGGGAGGCAACGCTGCTGGAGCTCCATCAGGTCCAAGAGGCGCTGGAGGGCCTCGTTCTTAGGGATCAGGACAACCAGCGGCAAGCCGAGGCGCAGGTCAAGGAGATCGATCGCTTGCGGGAGACCCTGACGGCAGAGCGTGCCGCCCACCAGCGGGAGCTGGCTGGCCAGCGCCAGCGCCTCGAACCCCGATTGGCGGAGCTGCAGCAGCGGCTCACCGCCCGGGAGACGGAGTTGGGGGAGGCCAAGCAGGCAAGGGAGACAACGCTGCTGGAGCTCCATCAGGTCCAGGAAGCGCTGGAGGGGCTCGTTCTTGCGGATCGGGACAACCAGCGGCAAGCCGAGGCGCAGGCCAAGGAGATCGACACCTTGCGGGAGACCCTGGCGGCGGAGCGTGCCGCCCACCAGCGGGAGCTGGCTGGCCAGCGCCAGCGCCTCGAACCCCGACTGGCGGAGTTGGAGCGGCGCCTCACCGCCCGGGAGACCGACCTAAGGGAGGCCCGTCAGGAGGCCGAGCTGACAGCGTGGCAACTCCATCAGGTCCAGGAAGAGTTGGAACATCAATTTTTGACAGCCTGTGCAAGTCAGCAGCTTGTCGCCGCCCAAATTGAGCAGTTGCAACGGGCCCAACTCCTGCTTGCGCGAATGCAGGGCCATGGATCGCCTGGTGTCCCCACCATTCCAACGGTCGCGGTGGAAGTCTTGCCCGCGATGCCCTCGGTGCCATCGCGGCCCCAGAGTTTGCAAACCGATGCCCTGCTCAGCACATACTCCGCCAGCCTCAAACGTGCGAACGATCTGTTGGAGCGGGCAAGGCGTTCCTCGGCCCAAAACCCAACAGACGCGACCACCAGGATGGACCCATAACGGATTGGGGGGGCAGGCTGGGTTGGCTCTCTTGCAGGTCCCGACGATCGAGTTCCTCCTCCAGGCGATCCAGCTGCAGCCGGAACCGCTCCAGAGCTTCCCAGTGGGGCCTGAGATCTTCCGGGGCCTCCTGGGACAGTTTGGGGTGTCCTGGGCGGGGCGTTGGGCCAAGGCTCACCCTTTCAGAGGGGGCGGCCACGACCACTTCCCCGGCCGCGTGGGCTGGGGGGGGCAACACCACGGGGCCGGCCTGCGGCAGCCGAAAGTGGCCGATCCGATCAAAGGTGAACCACACCTCCTTGCCCGCCCAGTCCGCGGGCAAGGACCCGGGATCCAGGCTGTATCCGCACCGCTCGGGTAGGTTCATCACCTGCATCCCTTCCCGCCACTGATCACAGCGCACGGGCAGGGGGACTTGACCTGTGGTGTGGATCCAGATCTGGGCAGGCTCGCGCTGGCCGGGACGCCCAGCCCAGCCGCGGATGGCCCCCTGGAGCAGGCCATCGCAATGACCCTCCAGTCCCAGCAGATCGCTCCTTAGCAGGGCCCCGAGGAGCGTGGCGGTCTGGTCCGGACGGCCCATCAGTTCCAGCTCAACCATCTCACTGGTGTCGCCGGAGAGGGCTAGCAGCCGCGGCAAGGCTTGCCAGTCGACGGGGGGAAGTTCCGGGGGCAGCGCGAGGGAGAACCCGGGTTGGCCCTGCCAGCCCAGGGCTTCGCAGACGTCTGGACGGGGCTGGTTGATGGCCGTTTGGGCAATCAAGTGCGGGCCCACCAGCAATCGCACTTCCTGAAGGGCTACCCCACCACTGGCCACGACCCAGCCGGAAATTCGGCCTGGCATCAGATGTTCGATGCCGCCCCGGTGCAGGGTCAGTTTTTCGCGCCGAAGTCCGAAATACCGCTTTAGGCGACGACCTTTCTTCCTCAAGGCGCTGGCACATAGAGATTGCCGATTCTCTCCAAGCGATGCTGGGCTCGTCAATCAGGTCATGGGACCCTGTTGCGTCGGGTGTGGGGGGGTGAGACCCAAGGCCTCCCAGGCTTGTCGGCTGTATCGATGACTGCCAGTGGCAATGTCATAGGGATTGCGCAGGCAAGGACCACCCGCGTCCGGACTGAAGCTGCGCATCGGAGTGGTGTAAAGACAATCGGCAAAAAAATAATGAACAACCTGGCTCCAGCGCCGGCTTTTTCGCTCCCGAACGGGCTCACCTCCATGGAGGAGGTTGGCGTGCCAGATCAACACCTCACCACGACGGGGCAGAAACTGTTGTTTTTCGATCGTGGTTTCGCGCAGGGCTTGTTGCCAGTGTTCCTGGAAAAAACGCTGGGGATGGGGCTCCGCCGCAACCTCTTTGGGGTCCAGTCCTAATGAGGCCGCGCTGAGGTAAGGAAGACGATGACTGCCCGGAAAGTAATGAAGAGGTCCACTTTCTGGACACACATCTCGAAGGGCAATCCATACACCGCACATGAAGCCAAGCGGATAACTGTGAAAATGTACGGCATCGCTATGAAAGGGCTGCTCACTCCCTACGGCGAAGTTGAGTGTCTGAAAAGCAAATGGTTCTCTCCCATAGAGGTGTCGCAAAAGATCAAGAATGATGGGCTCTAAGGCCAGGGATTTGATGGCCGAATGTTTGCGCCAGCCATCTTGTAGCCGGGGGGAGCCAATCTCCCCCTGGTCCCAGCGGATCAGTTGATCCGCCAGCAGAGGCTCCAAGGCGTCAACCGCCGCATCCAGCTCGGTGAGGAAGGCAGAATTTTCAACGTTCAGGATGCAGTATCCATGCTCATGAATGGCAATCGCTTCGGCGCTCCATGGACCAAATTGACCTGCTTGTAACAGATCCTGGAAGTCCTGCCGGTCGATCAGGGGTTGACCGGTGAGATCAAGAGCCATGGCCGATCCGATTCAGGGGGCTGGCCAGCCGTGATGCCAAGATCGTAGGCCTTAGGGAGAGGGAAAGATTTTCTTCCTGCAATGTGAGGTACGGGCTGTAATTTGGATCCGCCGTCAGCAGGTCTCCCCATCGGTTTAACATGGCCTTCTGTTCCTTCTTCCACTGGGCGTAAGCATCAGGAGCGGTGGGAGCGCCGCGGGTTTTGGATTCATGATGCACAAGCACAGCTTCTGGACAAAATAGGTTACGGTATCCAGAGACCATGAGGCGCAGACATAAATCCACATCGTTGTAATTGACGGCAAAGTTTTCCGCATCAAAACCACCCACCTCCTGAAAAACAGATTTACGGATCACGAGCATGGCCCCCGTCACCGCACTGAGATTGTGAGTCAACTGCAAGCGAAGTTGATAGCCTTCATCACCGGCATCGAGATATTTGTGAGCATGTCCAGCAATACCACCGATTCCTAACAACACACCCCCGTGCTGAACGGTTCCATC
>JBKCVY010000072.1:0-1919 GCA_046317475.1 Cyanobacteriota bacterium
GCCCTGTCTGGCGCGGGTGGATTCGAGCTACGGCAAGGGGCAAGATATAGGCACCAAAGCACACTTACTTTGTACTTACAAACTTTCGGCGGGTCCTTCCGGGTGGTCTGTGGTGCGGGTGGATTCGAGCCACGGAAGACCCCTAGCGAATCCACAAAATTAGGCCTAAGTCACCAGCCAATTAGACACACCTTCCCCCTCCTCAAATCTTAGGCTAAGGATTAGATTTTAGGCTAATTCTTAGGTTAGGCAGTGATAATGTTAAGAATTGTAACGAATTGTTAATGTTTGTTAAGTGCCATCTTTTTTTTAGCGGATCTGGTGTAGTTCCCGCCCGGATCCCTTAAGGTGTTGATCACCGCCCGAATCGGGCTACCTCTTGAGGGGTTGGCACACGCCAAAAACCCCTCACCGTTTTCCTGGCAGTCAACGGAGAGGGGTTCAAAGGATGGCGGTCTGACCAAAGACCAATGAAAACGATCCAGGGGAGGGGGATAACCCTTCCTGTATCTGCACAGTTTAACCGTTCCAGCAGCCCGGAGGCCCTGGCATCGCAGCAGGTTTCAAGATCAGCAGGGGGACTGTGCGCTCCTGATGAAAGGAAACCTAACGCAAAGGGTTACAGAGGCGAAGGCGGAGGGGAGGAGTTTGCAAATTGCAACAATGCGCCGGGCGATGGCTTGACGCCCCCTCAGTGCTCCCCCTCCCCCGTCCTTTGGGATGCCCCTCTGGCCATTGGCAGCGGCTGGGATGCAACCCTTCCCGGCCCTGATGCCCCCCTCCCCCATCACCTGGCGGAATGGGTAGAAGGGAGCGCCGTGGCTCCCGAGCTGGCCGCCGCCAACCTGCTCAGCCTGCGCGGTAGGCCCGTGCTGGAGGCCCTGGCCGGCCCCCGGCTGGAGGCTCTGGGAGGCCAGGCCGGCCAGTACGTCACCCGTGCGGTCGCCAAGATCCTGAGGCCGCTGGAGCCCCTCGCGGACGCTGGGGGCTGGTGGTGCTCTGGCTTGGATCCCACAGCCGAGTGGCGCACCCCCATGGAGTGGGGCCAGTTCAAACCCAACGCGCCCCGATGGGATCAGGAGAAGGACCGGCCGCGAAAGTATGAGCACCCGAGCGGAGTCCCTTCCCGGACGTGGTGGCTGCGTGTGCCTGCCGTGGTGGCCCGCCTGACCGCCGATCGCTTTGGGTTGGCGCTGCCCATGGAGGCCGCGGCCGACACCAGCGGGGAAGCTGGCGCCTACTGGCGCTGGTGGGGATCAGAGGCCCACTTGCCCCTGGTGATCATCGAAGGTCCCAAAAAAGCCGCCGCTCTCCTTTCGGTTGGCATCCCTGCAGTGGCCATCCCTGGGATCTGGCCTGGCCAAACCGCCCTGGCAGAGCTGCTGGCCCTGCCCCTGAAGGATCGCCCGGTCTGGGTTCTGTTTGACCACAGCACCCGAGAGAATCCCGACGAACCGAAAGCCGCCGATCGCCTGGGGAGGGAGCTGGCGAAAGCTGGCGCCAAGCCGCTTGTGGGCATCGTTCCCGGCACCCGTGGCAAGGGTGCTGATGATCACCTGGCCGCCGGGGGGAGCTGGGGGGAGCTGGCCGCCGCGCTGGCGCCACCTGGCCCCCGCCCGGTCCTTCCCCACCTTCGCGCCGCCGATCGCACCGCCCCGGCTGGTGTCTTCCTGGGGGTGGCCTGCCCCATCCCCTCGCCCGAGGAAGCTCCCTGGGTGGTCATCTCCGCCCCCATGGGCGCCGGCAAGACCCGCGCCATTGTGGAGGCCCTCAGGCCCCTTCAGCAGGAGGGGGTGCCGATCCTGGGGCCTACCCACCGCCGCAACCTTGTCCAGTCCAAAGCCGAAAGTGTGGGCATCCCCTGGGATGCAACCCCTGTCAGCGATGAACGATTTCATGGTGTGTCCGCTTGACTTTAT
>JBKCVY010000073.1:0-1651 GCA_046317475.1 Cyanobacteriota bacterium
CCCCGGGCAGCCCGCGCCCCGGCAGGGCGGAACCCCGGCCCCCCGCGGGCTCCTCGCGACGCAGCGCCCCACGGAGGCCCCCGCCCTGCTGGACGCCCTGCTCAAACCCAACGACGCCGCCGCGATTGTGGCCCTCATGGACCTGCCCTGCTGGAGCGTGGAGGATCTGCTGGCCGCCCGCCCGGAACTCCAGGGCCGCCTGCGCCAGGTGGATCGGCCATTGGAGGGGCTGGAGTGGCTCGTGGCCGGTGGCGACGACCTGCCCGTCGTCGCGGGGTCGCTCCACCTGCTGGGGGAGATCTGGGACCTCTTGGATTCCCCGTCCACCCCTCCAGCTGACAGGGTGGGTGGGCAACGTTCTGGAAGGTTGTTTGGCCTTGGCTGACGCTTCCTTCGCCTGTTGCCAGTCTTTGGAGGTCAGGCGTTTCTCCCCTGCTCATGACGCTCACCCTCAACCTCTCTTCAGAAGAGCGGAACACGCTCCTCGGTGGTCCCCTGGCCGCCGCCATGGCCGTGATGGCCGTGGACTTGGGCATTTTTTCCAGCGCCCAGGAGGCCATCGCCCTCGGCAAGGAACTCTCCACCGCAGCCACCCGTTATGCCGACAATCCCCTGATCACCAGCCTCTTTGATCCGGAGGCCCTCAAGCAGGGCATCAACCCCGACAAACCCTCCATCACCGCGGACGACGTCAAGGCCGGCAAGGTGCTCGATCGGGCCCTGGAGCAGGTGGACCGGGCAATGAGCCTGGTGCGTGAAAAGTGTGACGCTCCCACGGCCCAGCAGTATGCGCAGTTGATCGTGGATGGCTGCGTGGCCGTGGCCGAAGCCGCTGGCAAGGGTCTCTTCGGTTCAGGAGAAAAAGTTTCTCCTGAGGAGCGGGCGGCCCTGGATCGCATCCGCCAGCATCTGGGGGTTGCCGCCTGACGTCCGTTGGCCATGTCCCGGGTCCCAACCCCCCGTCCTCTCGCCTCCCACCGGCCCTGGACTGGCCTGGTCCACCGCTGGTGGACCCCCCTGCTCCGCTGGAGCGCGCTGATGCTGCTGGTGCTGGCCCCATGGCTGGCCCCCGCGCCAGCCATGGCCTCCTTCGCGGAGCGGGTGGACTACACCCTCACCAACCAATCCGGTCAGGATTTCCACGGCCAGGACCTGCGGGACACCTCCTTCGCTGGCGCCGTGGCCCGTCAGGCCAATTTCGACGCCGCCGACCTGCGGGGCGCCATCTTCACCCAGGGGGCCTTCGCGGAAGCCAGCTTCCGTGGCGCCAACCTCAGTGATGTGCTGATGGATCGGGTGGATTTCAAGGGGGCGGATTTCAGTGGAGCCCTGCTGGAGGGCGTGATCGCCTCGGGCAGCAGCTTTGCTGGCGCCACCGTCACCGATGCCGACTTCAGCGGCGCCATCCTTGATCGCGCCGATCAGGTGGCCCTGTGCCGCCAGGCCAAGGGGCGCCATCCCGTCACCGGGGTGGACACCCGCGCCAGCCTGGGCTGCTGAGTCCAGCCTTGGACCCCGATTCCGTGCATTGCTTCGCCCCGGTGGGGAAGCGGGGCCTCAGCCCTGGTCCCACCATCCCCGCAACTTGCCCGGGTTGAGCAAGCCATCGGGATCCAGGGCGCGCTTGCACGCCACCTGCGCGCTGTCAATC
>JBKCVY010000074.1:0-8680 GCA_046317475.1 Cyanobacteriota bacterium
GGCCCAGCGGCGCCGCCAACACCTGCACCAGCCCGCCGGCCGTGAGGGGCGGCAGCCCCGTGGTGTCGAGCGGCGGCGCCAACTCGGGGCGCAGGGCGCTGAGCACCACCACGTCAAGGGCGAAGGCGCCGCTCAGCTGCAGGCCGGGGATCACCGAGCCCAAAAACAGCTCCCCCACCGGCACCCCCAGCTGATCGCCCAACACCACCAACACGATGGAGGGGGGGATGATCTGGCCGAGGGTGCCGGAGGCGGCGATCACGCCGGTGGCAAGAGAGCGGTCGTAGCCGGCGCGGAGCCTGGCCGGCAGGGAGATCAGCCCCAGCGTGGGGACGGTGGCGGCGAGCACGGTGCCGACAATCACCACCGCCAAAGCCAGCCCGCCCCGCAGGCGACCCATCAGCCGCCCCATGGTTTCCAGCAACCGCTCGGCGATGCCCGATTGCTCGAGCATGGCGCCCATGAACACAAACGCCGGAATCGCCAGCAGGGTGACGTTGCCCATGATGCCGAAGATGCGCTGGGGCAAGGCGGCGAGGAAGGAGGCGTCGATCACCCCCAGGGCCAGGGCGAGGGCGGCGAACACCACCGCCACACCCCCGAGGCCGAAGGCCACCGGATAGCCGCTGAGCAGAGCCACCACCAGCCCGAGGAACATGCCTGGACCGAGGATTTCGCCGGGCTCCACGCTAAGGATCCAGCCGAGGATTTCAATCTCCATGGCTCAACCCTCGCCGCTAGGGTCATGCCCACCCGGCCCCTGGCCGTGGGCGAGGCGAATGGCCTGGGCCAGGCCCTGCAGCCCCAGCAGGAGAAAGCCAAGGGGAATGAGGCTTTTGACCCAGTAGCGCGGCAGCCCGCCCGGATCGGGGGACACCTCCCCGAGGCGCCAGCTGTGGAGGGTGGGTTCCACGGAGGCCACGAGCACCACCAGCACGAAAGGAAGCAGGAGAAGGGCGGTGCCAGCCAATTCCACCCGGCGCTTGCGGCGCGGACTCCAGCGGCTCTGCAGCACATCAACGCGCACATGGTCGTCCCGCTGGAGGGCGTAGCCCATGGCGAGGAGGAACATCAGGTCGAAGAGATGCCACTGGCCCTCGATCAGGGCGTTGGAGCTGAGGTTGCGGCCCACGGCCAGGCCGACGTAGCGGCCCACCACGTTCCAGGTGCCGAGGACGAGCATCAGCAGCAGGGCCCAGCGGGCGAGGCGGGCGGCGCCGCGGTTGAGGGCATCGATGCGGTTGGCCCAGTGCAGCCACGGGGTCATGGCGCCTCCTTGGTGTCGCCGAAGGCGAAGCGGGCGTAGGAAAACTCATTCACCCGGTTCCAGGCGAACACCGAACGGCGGAAGGCTTGCCACTGGTCGTAGACGCGTTTGAAGGTGGCGTCTTTGGCGGTGTCGGCAAGCAGGTCGTCGGTGGCAGCGCGGGCCGCCTGGAGGATGGCGTCGCCGTAGAACTCCAGCTGGGTGCCGCCTTTGACCAGCCGTTGCAGCACGGTGGCGTTGAGGGCGTCGTAGCGGCTGAGCATGAGCCCGTTGGCCTCATGGCAGGCCGCCTGGAACATGGCCTGGTATTCGGGGGGCAGGCGCCGCCAGGCCTGGAGGTTGACCAGGGCGGTGAGGGTGGGGCCCGGTTCCCACCAGCCGGGGTAGTAGTAATAGCGGGCGGCTTTGTTAAGGCCGAGCTTTTCGTCGTCGTAGGGACCGGTCCATTCGGCGGCGTCAATGGCGCCCCGATCAAGGGCGAGGAAAATTTCACCGCCGGGAAGCACCTGCACGTTCACGCCCAGGGCAGCCATCACCTTGCCGCCGAGGCCGGGGATGCGCATTTTGAGGCCCTGGAGGGAGGCCAGGCCATCCAGGGGCCGCTTGAACCAGCCACCCATCTGCGCGCCGGTGTTGCCGGCGGGGAAGCTGCGCACGCCAAAATCGGCATAGAGGGTGTTGATGGCGTCCAGGCCGCCGCCCTCAGAGAGCCAGGCGTTTTGTTGTTGGGCCGTCAGGCCGAAGGGCACGGCGGTGCCGAAGGCGAGAGCTGGATTCTTGCCGAGGTAGTAATAGCTGGCCGTATGGCCGCTTTCGACGGAGCCGTTCTGCACCGCCTCCAGCACCTCCAGGCCGGGCACGAGCTCCCCCGCAGCGAAGGGTTGGATGAGGAAACGGCCGTCGCTCATCTCGCGCACGCGCAGGCTAATGGTTTCCGCTCCGCCAAAAATGGTGTCGAGGGAGTGGGGCCAGCTGGTGGCCATGCGCCAGCGCACCAGGGGGAGGGCGGCGCTGGCCTTGACGTCGTCGGCGCGACGGATGCGGCAGGAGGCCAGGGCGCTGGCGGTGGTGGCGACGGCCGCCGCGCCGAGCAGCCGGCGCCGTCGCAGGGGGAGGTCGGGCATGGGCGTGAGTGTAGGGAGGGGGGCGGGTCCGGCCGGACGGGGGGGAGCGCCCGCGCCCATGGCGGGGTCCCGGGGCAGGACCAGGCGCCAGCCCTCCGCCTCCACCACCCGCAGGGGCGTGTCAAAGAGGGAGCTGAGGGGGCCCTCCGTGAGCAGCGCGGCGGCCGGGCCATCGCCCACCAGCGCGCCGCCGCGCAACAGCAGGCAGCGGCTGATCTCCGGCAGGACAGCTTCCAGCTGGTGGCTGACGAGCAGCAGGGTGGTGGGACCAGCCGCGAGGCGACGCAGCAGGGCGAGCAGCTGGTGGCGGGAGCGCAGGTCGAGGCCGTTGGTGGGTTCATCGAGCACGAGCACCTCCGGCTCGTGCACGAGGGCCCGGGCGAGCAGCAGGCGACGGCGCTGGCCATCGGAAAGCTGGCCGTAGGGCCGTTCGGCCAGGTCGTCCAACTGGAGCTCGGCCATGAGCTGGGCCACCCGCCGGCGCTGGGCGGCGGTGGGCTCTTGGGCGCGACCAAGACCCACCGATCCGAAGAAGCCTGAGAGCACCACATCCCCCCCCCGCACCCCGGGCCGGTAGGAGGCCTGCTGGTCGGGCGACACCAGGCCAACGCGACGGCGCAAGTGCCAGAGGTTCACGGTTTCACTGCCGAAGAGCCGCAGGTGCGAGCCAGGCCGCACCACCGGGTAGAGCTCACGGCTGATCAGCTTGATCAAACTGCTCTTGCCCGCCCCGTTGGGGCCCAGCACGACGGTATGTTCCCCCCGCCGCAGCTCCAGGCTCAAGTCGGTGAACACCGGTCGGGGGCCCAGCCAGGCCTCCACCGCTTGCAGCTCCAGCCAGGGCTCCACGGGGGGCGTCGCCAATGGGGCCATTTCATGGTACGGGGGGACCTGGAGACCAATGCAAAGCGGAGGAGCGATGCCGTGCTGGCGGCCGAGATTCACAAACCAGCCAGACCCCATGCCTTACGCCATTCCTTTGACATCCCATCTGCTGGAGCGGGGTGCCCAGGTGATGCTCCTCCCCCGTGAAGGCTGACATCGGAACTGTTCGCCAACCCGTACTCAACCTAAACCTGTATGGAGAAGATACTGATGTCGAAGACGACGTGGTGGAAGGCAAAGTAGATGCTCCACTTGACGGCAAGCGAAGCGCTCAATCATGCAGGTGATCAAGATTCGCCGAACAAAAAGATGCAACGGACGGCACCCAGATTCAATCGGCACCCAGATTTAATGAGGAGTGGCCAGAACTTCCTCCGCCACTGATCGAGAGCGTTAGTTGGCGCGGATGGACGGAGCACCCAACCCCAAACCCGCTAAAGGCTTCCCCCCTGGCGCTCGATCGGTACCGCCTCCGAGGCCACCGAAACCTCTGGCTCCTGCTCCAGCTGGTAGCGGACGATCGCCTTCACCGGCCCTTGGGCCAGGAAGCCAGTTCGCATGCTGAGATGGATGTCCACCACGGCGCGCTCCAGGGGTTTCAGGTCAATGATTCGGGGGGTGAAGGCGAAGGGCTCCAGATGGTGCTGGGGCTCACCCCGGATCTCAATGGCGTGGAGGGTGACCGCTTGCGGGCTCGGGCGCTGATTGTCCAGGCGCACCACCACCGTCGCGAAGGCAATGGCGCGGTGGGGATCAGGAGGCAGGCCAAGGGGAGCTAGCCGGTCTTCACGGGCCAGCAGGGAGACGGTGATCATGACCATGCCGCGACGCAGGAAAGGGGTGGGAGAGGGTTGGGCCTCCACCCGGGAGTGGGCCAGGGGATGGGCATTGATCGGCCCGGGGGAGAAGGGAACGATGACGATCAAAAGCCACAGCACAACTCCCAAGAGCGGGGACGCCCCATTGGCTTGCACTGCTGAGAGGGCCAGGGGCGCCCGCGGCGATGGGAAGGTTAGGCATTCGACCATATGAAAATCGCCCTCAGGCTGAGCAACTGATCCCAGGTGACATCCGCATGGCTCGACCCCCAGGGATTGCGCAGATGGAAGGTTTGATTGTTGCTGTTATAGGCCGTTACCGTATAGGCGTGGCCATTGACAACGCCAAAACCGGCGCCATAGACAAAGCCTGCGGTAAGAATCTTATTGGAAGAAACCAGATCAATCAGCTGGGTTTGGATCATGGCGCTGACGATTGCTGTTGTAGCGCCCAGACCCGTGACTTGACGAATCACATCAGACATCCAACCACCACTGATCGCCGCGTAGGCATTGACCTGTGTTCCGGAGGAGAGGCGACTCCAACCGGACTCCGCCAGTTGCGCATAAGCCTTTTCAGCTAGGGCCACCCACAGCTCATTGCTAGTGTCCGAAGCCGGAGCACCACCCCAACCCGCATAAACGGCATAACCGGAACTGTTGGTTGGTAGATAGCGATCAACCGTGACGTAATCCGAGACACCTTGATTAAAGAAACGCACCGTAAATGTGTCGTCGCCATTGTCGATGAACATGTTTTCAATGTGGCTTGGCTGCTCCAGCGCAATCGATGACAAGGTGGCTAGGTAGTAGCAATCCCCAAGGGCATTCTGATCGATGTCATCAGCGCTGATCCCAGCCTGAACCAAGGAACCGTTAGCATAGGTATAGCGATAGCTTGTGCTGGTCAAGTCAGGTCGATCATTGCCCAGGAACCATTTGCCTACCAAATGATCCATTTGGCTGGCGCTGCTACCAGCAAACAGGTTGCCAAAGCCGGAGCGGGGATTGGCAGGATCACCATTGACAACTTTGTTCGCCAACACCTTGACATGATCAGCCATGGTGAAGCGACTAAAATTATCAAGAATGGTGCGTAAATCCGTCAACTCAGTGACGTCAATCTGGTCGCCATCCTTTGCATCATGCAGGATGTTGATCATATCAACGCGACTCAAGTTCCCATCCTGCGAGAGGGTGCGTCCGAGGCCAATCAGGCCCAAGTCGTTCAGGTTTTGATCAAACCAATCACCCTGCATCGTGACCGAAAGGGTGAGGTTATAGCTGGTGCTACCAGCGAAGGGATACACGCGCACGTAGTACGCCCCGACGTCCAGAGGGCTGATGATGGATTCGGCCAAGCTGCCGCCATTGCTGGAGCTGGCCAACACGGTGCCTTCGCTATTCAGCAACTCCGCGTCGGCATTGGCACCGAGGCCATTGAGGAGAAGCGTGAGGTTTCTGGGTTCGCTCAGGTCGAAGCGGTAGTAGTCGTCGCTGTCAGCGCTACCCACCCAATCCGCGAAGGTCTGACTGCCGGTCAGGGCACCAATGGCGCGAGCTGCCGCCAAAGTGTTGCCGGCATTGTCCGTTGGCGTGGCCGAAAGGGTGAGGTCGTAAGGGGTCTCGCCACTGACGCGCAGCACGCGCAGGAGATACTGGCCCGTCGCTAGGGATTGGCTGATGGCCTCGGTTGCGCTGTCACCGTTGGTGGAGCTGGCCAGCAGGCCACCGCCGCTGTCGAGCAGCTCCAGGTCCGCGTTGGCGCCAAGTCCCTGGAGCTGAAAATCAACGCTGCTCGGTTGGGCCAGTTCAAGGCGGTAGTAGTCGTCGCTATCCGTGCTGCCCACCCAATCCGTAACGGTCTGACGTCCCGTCAGGGCGCCAATGGCGCGTGCGGTCGCTGGGCTATTGCCGGCATTGTCCGTTGGCGTGGCGGACAGGGTGAGGTTGTAGGTGGTGTTGCCACTGAAGCGATACACCCGTAGGGCGTATGCGCCCGCCGCCAGGGATTGGCCAATGGCCTCGGCCCGACTGCCACTGTTGGTGGAACGGGCCAGCACGCCACCGCCGCCGTTCAGCAGCTCCAGATCCGCGTCAGCGCTGAGCCCATTGAGGGTGAGGGCGACCGTGCTGGCCTGGGTCAGGTCGAAGCGGTAGTAGTCATCAGGGTCGGACCGTCCCACCCAATCCGAGAAGGTTTGGCTGCCCGTCAGGGTGCCGATGGCCCGGGCCGTCTCCAGGCTGTTGCCGGCCTGGTCCGGCGATGCGGAGGGCGTGGCCGTGAGGGTGAGGTTGTAAGTGGTGTCGCCACTGAAGCGATAGACGCGCACGACGTACTGGCCCGCCTGCAGGGAACCACTAATGACGTCGGCCGTGCTGCCACCGTTGGTGGAGCTGGCCAGCACGCCACCGCCGCCGCTCAACAGCGCCAGATCGGCGTCGGCACTCAGGCCATTGAGGGTGAGCTGAACGCTGCTGGCTTGACTCAGGTCGAAGCGGTAAAAATCGTTCCTGTCCGTGCTACCCACCCAATCCGAGAAGGTCTGGCTGCCCGTCAGGGTGCCGATGGCGCGGGCCGCCACCAGGCTGTTGCCAGCATTATCCACCGGGTTGCCAAGGATGGCAGGGGATTCCGGGGCGGGGCTGCTGGGGTGGACGATCAGGCCATCCGCGATGGCCGCCCCCAGGCCCAACGGACCGGTGAGGTCACCGGATGCGGCGGACGTCGGCTTTTGGACGGAGAACTCCGCTCCTAGCGGCCGACTAGGAACGGCGAAGCTGTCCTGTTGGGCCCAGTCCGTGCTGTCGTCGAAGGACAGGGGCTTCTCCACCGGGCTGCCCGCCGGGAGCGCGGCGGGGATGGGGGCAAAGGATTGGGGAACGGCCTCCGGGAAGGCGGCGGCCAAGACATCGGGGCCGGCCGTGTCCATCGGAACCGCAACGAAAGAGTCGAGTCCCATGGGAACAGAAAAAGCCATCGCTCGTCGGGCAACGTTTGACTGGCGGAAGTGTTCAAGCCGGCGTCCGCTCGCCGACAGATTCGCAGGTTTTCCGCTATCTATTCATCTTATGCTTGGCAGGGGATG
This sequence comes from Cyanobacteriota bacterium, assembly GCA_046317475.1. Classification (GTDB taxonomy): domain Bacteria; phylum Cyanobacteriota; class Cyanobacteriia; order PCC-6307; family Cyanobiaceae; genus Cyanobium. The sequence continues at coordinate 7,184 of JBKCVY010000074.1, forward strand.
AGGGCAGCGGCTCCGCCGAGCGCCAGACATGATTCTTATTGGGCTCCCTCGCCTTGCGCCTCTGCCGTGGCTGCCTCTGTTGTGTTGAGTCGCCTGGCCATTCCTTGAAGCCTCCACGCTCCCTACGCCCAGATTGACCGTCTCCGCTGGCTGGACCCCACCGCTGGAGCGAGGTTGCGGGACAATAAGGAGGTTGCGTGAGGTGCACCGCCCGTCATGCGGCCTCCCGCAACGCCAGCTTTCAGGTTCCCTTCCGTTTCAAGGCCCCGATGCCCAAAAACGACCCGTCCACAGACCCGTACTGCTGCGTAAATTCGCTGGCCGTGAATCCTGCCGCCTCCAACTCCTTGAGGGCCTGCCACAGGGCGGTCGTGTCCGGGCAGGCGTCGGAGGCGATATCGTGATGGACGATGATCTCCGCGCACTCTCGCGCCAGCATGTGGTCCGCCAGGGCGCCCCGCATGCTGTGGTCGCCATCAATCAAAACGAAATCCGGGCGGTGCTTGGCGAACAGGGTTCGCACGGCAGGGCTTGTTGAAAAATCCTTGATGAACTGATAGTTGATCCCCTGCCTGGCCAGGTGCTCGCCGTATCGCTGGACCATGGGCGTTTCGCCGATGGGATCGATGGCGACGGCGCCTTTGAGGGGGGCGCCAATGCGTCGCAACCATTCGCACGTCACGATGAAGGTGCCGCCCCAGCGTGATCCAATCTCCACATAGGTTTTGGCGTGCGTGGCATGCTCGGCCAGCCAGACCAAATAGCGGGCAAATTGATTTGGATATTGGAAAATGTGCAAACCCGTGCCAAAGAACTGGTTGAGTTCCTCCGGCTGCTCCCGCAAGTTCTCGTCATTGAGACCCAAGGAAGGGATCATCTCGTATTCAAGAAAGCCCACATCTTTGAGCTTGTCTTGTGGCACGGATTCCACCAGTGCGATCGCTGCGGGGATGGTGGCGGGATGCTTTTGGAAGTAATCCCAACGATCCCGAATGGGATTGTAGGGTTTCGACCAGATTGTAGAGAATAAGCGTAACATTACAAACAATGCATTCTGCGTCGAACCCTAGCCGAATCGGTGCAGGTTGTAAATCTGTGTAGAGGCAAATGAGTGCTGGTTGTCCGTGTGCTCACGGCAAATGAGGACCTGTCTCATCAACCCCATCCCCTGATGGTTGGATTGCCCAAGATGTGGAACGTCCGTCCGAGCCTGAGGAAACGGCCGCTCGCCTGGCAGGCTCACTCCATGCCCTGAAGACGGCTTGAGCCCCTTAGAACAGGGACATCGCTTTGATTTTGGCAATTTTTTCTGTCTCCAAGCCGTTCAGCTCGTCCACGGACAACAGACCGTCCTTCACAAAACTGGCAAAGACAAACAGGATGCCCTCTAGGCGAAAATCGAACCGTCCCTCCATGTCGTGACGCTGGGTGCTGAGGAAATCGTGGAGCTGCCACAACCCATCCACGGATCCCAGTCCGGTGACATGACCTTTCACC
>JBKCVY010000075.1:0-10582 GCA_046317475.1 Cyanobacteriota bacterium
CCGTAGGAGCCTTCCTCCCCTTCCGGCGACCCCATCCAAAACTCCCCCGCTGGAATCTCCACCAGGGTCAAGGCCAACGGATCAGCCCGCTCCGCTGTCGCACCCAAGGGGAGGGCATCGCGCCGCAGGGGTTCACGAAAAGCCCAGGTGGAGGAGTGGCGGCGCGTCACCACCGCGCCGCCAGGGCTGGCGCCAGCCGGGCGGTGCTCCCGGGGCTCCCCGGGCTCCAGCTGATAGGCCGGATCGCCGTAGGCCTGATAGGCCCCCCATGTTTGGCTGTTGGGCACGACGCCATGGGCCTGCTTGCGCGCCAGAAAGATGGCCTCTCCGAAACCTTTGCCCGCCAGCATGGCGTCGTAAAACGCCTCCGCGAAAACCACGGCGCTCCGGTCGTCCACCGCCCAACCGCAGGCCACCACGGCCCTCACGCCCAACGCGAGGAGCTGGCCAGCCATGCTTGCGGCCAGTTGGTTGAAGGCCACTTGTTCCTGAGACACGGGCCCCAGGTGGCAGCAATTGAGAAACACCAGCTCGGGCACCACCTCCATCGCCTCAATCTCGGCGCTGGTGATCAGGAGTCCGTCGGAGAGCACCACCCCGGTGCGCCGATCACCTTGCCTGGTGAGGCGGCGGAACACGCCGTGGCCAGCGAGGTGGAGCACCCGACAGGGCTGGTGATAGAGCCTGTTGATCACATCGATGGCGGTTCCTTCGATGCATATCTCGCATACGTAGCCGTGCCGCTGGAGTCGCGACAGCACCGTCTCCGCCTCCCGGGTGGCCCCTTCCAGATTGGCCAGGCCTGAGGAGCCCTGGGCTCCGTCCCCGCTGAACACCCCATAGAACCCCCCTGTCTGAGGATTGCCGACCACACAGGCACGGCGCTCCGTGGGCTTGCGCAGCGGCTGGGGAAGGCGAGAAACCGGCAGCTGCCGCACGACCGCCATCGCCAGAGCCAGCTGCTGGCCGCCCACCCGCACCAGCTCCCAAGGGAAGGTGGCGGTGGTCGCATCCAGCACCAACACCAGCCGATTCACCCCTTGCAGCCAATCCTGAAACCCCTTGGGCAGCAACAGTTGTGCCAAGACGTTGGCGAGCTCCGGCTGGACGGTGGGGTTTTGGACCGAGGCCTCCAAGAGCTGTTCCACCATTCCGCTCTGGCCGGGCTTCAAAAGGGATTCCGCCCGGCCCCGCTCACTTAGGAAGGACAGGCTCAACCGGCTCTCTGACGGGGGCTCCTGGGGGGACAAGCTCAAGTGCTCCTCCACGGGAAGCTCCTGGGAGGAGGGGGGGGACTCCTCGCCACTCCGGGCCCCAGAGGTGATGGCCAGGCGCGGCCAGTCATCCGTTACCTGCAGCTCAGAACCTTCCGCCGCAGCTTCCGCGGCAGCTTCCGAGGCTTGCTGAGCCACAACCCCACGATTCACCGCTTGGTAACGCTCCACCGTTGCGGTTTGGAAGGCAATCCGCCGCAGTTCCACCTCCACACAGCGCGCCATGGTGAGGGAAATCGTCTCCAGCTCCGGCGCCTCCACCCGCCCAGCCGTCCCATAGACCACCGGCTCAAAGACCATTGAGGGGGGCCACGGTGAACGGGGTGGCAGGGCGCTGCCGCGGCGGATGCGTTCGGCGAAGGCCCGGGCCTTCTCGCCGGGAAGGGTGTCGAGCAGGCGGGCGGTGACCGTGGCGAATTGCACCACGCCCTCCTTCCCCTCCGGCGGCGTGACGGAGGGATCACACAACACCGCCTCAAAGGAGGGTTCGCCAATCTCCCGATTCCAGCGGCGCTCCACCAGGGCGCTGACGCGGCGGATCACCTCCAGCCGCTCCGCCGGCGGGAGACGATCCCGGAGCAGATTGGCCACCGCGGGTTGCAGTTCAAATTGAATCCGCTCTGGCGCCAAGGCCTGGGCGCCCGCGGCCAGGACCTCTTCTCCGCCCTGCTTGCGCGTCACCAGGCCGCTGATGAGCACCTCCGCGATCGGCAGGGAGCCGGAAGCCTCCGGCAGCTGCGCCGCTTGGAGCAGGACGATCACCGGCAGGGTGAGCAGGGGCGCGGTGGCCATCACCAGCAAGAGCTGCTGGGCCTGGGGGGAGGCCACAGCCTGAAAGGCCATCCAGCGCGCCTCCGCCTCCTCCGCCGTGAGCGGGGCCGGTGTGGGCGAGGCAGCGGAGAGGTCGCGATCGCCCAGCACATGCCGCAGCTGCTCCTCCCGCCGCTTCTCCGGCGGGAGGGCCACACCCGAGCTGGCATAGGCGGGATCACCCATCACCACCGCGCTCAACACCCCGAGGGAATCCCGATCCAGCGGCAACACCGGCACGGGCAACGCCGTGCCAGGTGGCAAAGGCTGGTCCCACCAATAGAGGGGATCGGCTCGATAGCGGGGGTTGGCGGCGGCCGGGGTGGTGTTGCGCACCGACACCCGCTCCACCGCCGCCAGGGCCGTGCGGTTCCAGTGCCACAGGGGCAACGGCTGGAGGATGGCGGTGGGGCAGCTGCGGGCCCAGCGCTCCAGAACGGCGAACATGCGCCCATCCCACCAGTGGCGACCCGCGGTGTCGCTCACGAGCAGCAGCAAGGGGCTGCCCCCCGGGATCAACTGGGCCACCTCGCTCAACCGCTCCACCTCCGCCTGGCGGAAGGCCCGATCCTCCCAGCCATGCACAGGGCCCGGATCCAAATCGGCCAGCCGCACCCGCGGGAACACCTGGCTGGAAGCCAACACAGCGCGCAACTGTTCCGCGGGCCGCCGCCACACCTGCATCGACAGGCCCCCATCCATCAGCAGGAGCACCTCATCAAAGGCGGGCCCCCGGGCGGGTTGCATCACCGGCTGGAGGAGCCGGGTTTGGGCATACAGATCCACGGTGCGCTCCTCATCCAGCCGCCACTGGCGGGAATCGGCACGGCGGCGGAGCAACGGGGCCAAGGCCCGCAGCAGCTTGGCCCGATCCCCCAGTGGGTCCTCCTCCCGCACCCGGCCGGGCAGCACCGTGTCCGCCAGAGCCATGGCCACATCGTTGTTGTCGGGCAGAACAGCCACCGGCAGGAGGGTGTCTTCAGGCCTGGCCTCGGATGGGGCCTGGGGGAAGGGGGTGGGCAGGAAGGGATCGGGGGGAAGGCCAGGGAGGGAGGGGGTGGCCTGCCTCACTATCCTGATGCGCGGCTCCGGCCGCACGGGGCGGGGCTTGGGAGGGGATGGTGGTGACTCAGGAGGCTCAGGGCGCCGCTGGCGCGGGGGGGAGGCTGGGCGGGGCAGGCGGCTCGCGAGCCACAGCACCTCCGCCAGCTCCAGGGGGCTTGGCGTCAGGCACTCGGGATTGGATTGGCTGTGGGCCACCAGCCAGCGCAGGGCCTCCGCCAAATGGGCGGAAGGGGATGGCGATGGGGCGTCATTCGGCTGCATCGCGCTGATTCAGTCCCCGGTAGAGAATCTGGCGCAACTGCTCAGCGGCGGCCCCATCGGGCGATGGCCATGGGTTGTGGAGACTTTGCTCCAAGGTGAGCAGATGGAGGGCGTTCAGCAATTGGTCGGTGGCCAGGTCGGGGTTGTCTTCACGCTCGAGAAAGCGCTTGATTTCCTCAGGCACCGGCGAATTGTTCAAGAAAGGGTGGTCTGCCACCGCCGCTGCCGAATCGGCGTCAGGATCAAAATGGGCGAGCACGACGGCCTTGAGGGTGTCCACCTCCCTGGGGTGGGGCATGACGACGCGGATGCAACGCCGGTTGAAGGCGGCGGGAAACTCCCGCTCCCGGTTGCTGGTCATCACCACGATGGGAAATTCCTTGCACTGCACCACGCCGTCCCGCACGGTGGCGATGCCATCCCGATCCGCCGTGCGCACCTCCACCTTCAGGGTGGGGGGAGCGGACTGGCTGTTGCGTTCCGCATCCCGTTTGGCACGGTGCACCTCCCGTTGCAGGGGGGGGATGGGATAGGCCCCTTCCTCCAAAAGGCTCAGCAATTCATTGGGCAACTGGATGTCGGACTTATCGATTTCATCAATCAGCAACACCCGCGGCCGCCGCCATGGCAAAAAAGCGGTTCCCACAGGACCGAGGCGGATGTAATCAGCCACAGGGAAGGGTTCCGCTCTGTTGATCTGCGAATCCTGGAGCCTGGCGATGGCGTCGTATTGAAACAGGCCATCTTCTTGCAGTTGCGAGCGTGGCGTGATCGACCAACGCAACACGGGCCCCAGGTTCAACTCCCAAGCGATGGCGTAGGCGAGGCTGGTTTTGCCGGTGCCGGGGCTTCCGGTCACCAGCAGGGGCCTGCGCAGGTGGATGGCCGCATTCACCGCCAGGCGCAGCCGTTCCCCGTCGGTGGTGAGGGCCGTTCCCTGTCTGGGCAGGCGAAAGGCGCGGCCCCGCTGGGCCGTATTGGAGATGGGATCCGGCGGGGGCAGGGCCTGGGGCTCCAGCCCTTCAGGAAGTTGGCGTTGCCGCCAGGGGGGCGGGGGGGGCCAAGGGGCCTCCTCCGCTCGCTGGCTGCCGTTGTTGGTGAAGACGTCCCACTGCTGGGCGGCGGATCGGGTCATGGTTCAGCTGGGGGAAATCAGGAGCTGGGCGGGTGGAGCGGATCCTTCCACGGGCGGAGCAGGGGAGGGGCCCGGGAGGGTGGGTGCGAACAGAGCTTGAAGCAGCTGGCGGTCCGGGCCGCGATCAGGGTGGTCGACAAGGATCGTGAGGCCCCGCGGATCCAGGGTGGGGTCGTCCCATTTCTGCCGTGCCCAGGCCAAATGGGCGAGATCAGGGCAATGGGGCCTGTCGACGCTTCCAATCTGGCTTGTGTCTTCCCGGTTCAAGCGGAGTTGGCGCAAACAGGTTTGGATCTGATCCTCCGCCAAGCAGCCCGTGCGGGAGGGCCAAACCACGAGGGGGGCCATGGAGCGCAGCACCGATTGGAGCCAGGACGTCCTGTTGCTCAGCGTGGTGGCTTGCAGACAACGAATCGCGGCAATCACCTCCTCCCCCGCCTCGGGGGCCAGGACTTTGCCATCGAGGGTTTCCAGGGTCTCGGTCTTGTTGAGCTTGTCTTGGGGCAACCAGGCGCCATCGCCCTCAACCAGGTGATGGTGCATGCGTTTCAACGCCCCACGCCGGTGATTCCACTGGGGATTGAGGAGTCGATCCGAGGAACGCAAGAGATAAGGTTGGTAGGCGTGGAGGGGTTTGGGGGCATCGCCACCCTCAACGCTGATGCCGCCCCAATCCTCATCCAGCAGATCTTGCGGCGCAAAGATCTCCAAAACCGACACATCCTCAAACTCCGTATCGATCCAACGCTTCAGGCACTGAAGCAACTCCGGCAACGTCTCCTTGGTGACGGACGGAGCTGCGCCAATCGCCCCATTGGGGATGTCCTGATAGCCCGTCTCTCCGGCCCTTTGAACGAATGCTTTCCACAGGAAGGCGCGCAGGCCAGGCTGTTCTCCTCCAGAAGGAGCGAGCACCAGGGCCACGACATCAGCCGGAGCAAGCTTAGGGGCCGCTTCGGGTGCCCTGGCGCCTGGCTGGTCGACGTGCAGTGTGGCCAGATTCGCGGTGAACGGCGTGGGAGCCTTCTCCCGCAAGCGCTTCATCACCAGCTGGCGGATCTCTTCAAAGCCCTTGTCTCGGATGGCCTCAGCCCCGCGTGGCATCTTTCGAATCTTGAGTACCTTCAGAAGGTCAGGCAAGAAGCGAACAAGTTCCTGCAATTCATCAACATCTCTCCAAGAGCTTATGGAGTATTTTCGCTCTGGATCAGTTTTCTCCACTATCTTGCGTTCCCGCGCCTGCCGTTCACACCAGAAGTCAATGAGTTTATTCGCATCCTCAAAATCAGCCTGCGCATCATCAAGAATGAGCGGCAGCACATCCTCGCCGAACTCCTGAGGATCGAAATTCCGACGCCGGAAGGCCTGCAGAAGCTCCTCCTTCATGCACCATGGTGACCGCAGGAATTTCTTGCTGACCACCGCAAGGATCAACTCGCTTTTTGCAATCTCACCAGCGAAGTCTACGATGGAATCCCCTGTCTTCATTAGCCCCTTATCCCGGCCAACAGCAATCCCATCCTCCTCGGCCAACTTGCCGCACAGCTCGTCTACGATCTGCTCACGGTCGGCCAGGCCGCCTGCCGCTTCAGCGGCCAGATCTTCGGGATGTTGGCTTCTCCAGGCGTAGGAGACATAGACCAGGGGCTTGGGCCTATTGGCGACAACCATTGGATGAACGACGTTCTCTGGGTGGTCTCCAGCCATTGGGTTCGTAACAGGAGTGGTCGTGCGTCATGGTTGAAGGATAACCGGTCGCACATGCGCGCAAGCCCATTCAGCGGGAGCCAAAAAGGCCATCGGCGAAGTACCGCCGCGGCCGATTGCGAACGGGAGAACAATCCCGCGAAGACCAACATCCCATCTAACAAACTGAAAAGACGCGGCACCCAGGACTCCGCAGGGGCGGTGGGAAGCCGCTACTCGAGCCAATGGAGGACAACACACTTGCCGCTGTTGAGGCAGGCCACAGGACTGCCGACGTTGTTGTTGGCGTTGTCGAGCTGGACGCGGGGCCAGGGCGACTGGGAGCATGGGCACATGCCAGCAACAAATGTCCGGCGAGGCGCCTCCGGCGCCGGGGGGGGGAACAGCCAACAACAACCAACAGCCGACAGCCGACAGCCGACAGCCAGGGTTAAGAAACAGCCAAGTGCTGAGGGATCAAGGGTTTAAGCGAGAAGGGAAGGGCCCTGGGGGAGGCAGACCACACGAAAACCGACGCCGCTGTCGGCGATGCCGGGCCGGTTGTGGATGCGGACGGCCGAGCGGCAGTCCCTGGGAACGTGGAACCAGGAGCCGCCGCGCAGCAGCCTGTTGTCGGATCCTCGCCTCTCCTTGTCTTTGGCGCTCTGGCTCTCCTCCCCTTCTCCCTCCTTCCTCCTGGTGCTCCTCCAGGCCCTGCCATCCTCCGGCGCTCCCTCATAACTCCCGTGCCATTCATCCAGGCACCATTCCCACACGTTCCCATGCATGTCCAGCAATCCCCATGCGTTCGCCGGGAACATCCCCACTGGGGTCGTTTGCTTCCGCCACTCACCCTTCGGGCCGCTCGCATAACTTTCGCTCGCGTTGTAGTTCGCCAACTCCGCCGTCAGCGTCTCCCCAAACGCGAACGGCGTGGTCGTTCCCGCACGGCAAGCGTATTCCCATTGGGCTTCGCTTGGCAAGGTATAGGTGCGCCCCGTGCGTTGGCTCAATCGAGAGCAAAATTCCTTCGCCTCCTCCCAGCTCACCTGCTCTACAGGGCACCCATCCGTGGAGGCCTCGTCCTTGAAAAGTCGGGCATCGCCCTTGCCATCCACCCACTGGAAGAAGGAGGGATTCGCCTTCAACTCCCGCCCCCACCTCTCCCCCTCCCGCTCTTTCCATCCCGCCACCTCCCGCCACTGCGCCTGGGTGATGGGGGTCTGCCCCATGAAAAACCCTGGCAGTCGCACCAGGTGTTGGGGCTTCTCATTGCCGTAGGAGCCTTCCTCCCCTTCCGGCGACCCCATCCAAAACTCCCCCGCTGGAATCCCCACCAGCGTCAAGGTCAACGGATCGGCCCGCTCCGCCTTGTCGCCAGAGGAGAGCCTGTCCGCCTGGAGGGGTTCGTGGAAGGCCCACATCTCGTCATCCCAGGAGCGCATCTTGCCGGTTGGCGTCACCGTCGCGGTCGTGAACATGACACGTCGCAATTCCACCGCCGCAAACCGCGCGGTAGCCACCTGCATTGGCTCCAGGGGCGGTGCCTCCAGCAATTGGGCTGTGTCGAAACCCTGCTCCTTGAAGGCCATGGAGGTGGGCCAGGGGGAGGGGGGTGGCAAGGCCTCAGCATCACGGCCCCGGAGCTGGGCGGCGAGTTCGCGGAACTGGCTACCCGGAAGGCGATCGAGCATCGCCGCGGTGACATTGGCGAGGTGGAAGAGATCGCGGTAGTTTTGCTTAAGCACCTCCTTGGGGCCCAACAACAGGGCTTTGAAGCTCGTCCCGGTGCCCTGCCGATTCCAGTGGCGCTCCAGCAGATCGGTGACGCTGGCCAACACCTGCCGGCGCCGTTCCGCGCTCAACCGAGGCTCCAGCAAACGGCGCGCTGCCGGCACCAGCTCAAACTGGAGCCGATCAGGGGGGAGTTCTGGGGGGAGATCCTTGCCCGGTCGCTCCAGCCGCCGCACCAACCCGCTCACCAGCACCTCCGCCAGGGGCTGCGGCGAAAAGGCCCGCGGTGCCTCCGCCGCCTGGAGCAGGCGCATGATGGGCAACGACAACACGGTCGAGGCGGCCATCGCCAGGAGCAGCTCTTGCGCTTCTGGACTGGCCCGGCTCGCAAACTCCTCCCAAAGGCGCTCCACTGCTGGCAGGGCCATCTCCTGGTCTGCCTGAGGAGCTTCGGCGGCGGGGGGTGCGTCAAGGCCTTTGGCCATGGCGAACACTCTCCCCGCGCAACGGGCCCGGGGCTCTCCAGCCACCAGGGCCGCCCAAGGCGCCAGCTCGCGGCGATCCAGGCTGATCACCGGCAGCCGCAGGGCGGAGGCGGTGGCCTCGGGATCCGTCGGCACGGGGGGGTCCCACGGATCCGACAACCGCCGGGTGATCGCATAGCGGCTGTTGGGAGCCAGATGCCCCCGATTGCTGAAGGTCACCAGCTCGGCTTGGCTGAGGGCCGTGGAGCCCCAGTACCGCTGCGGCAAGGTGTGGACCAGCACCACTGGCTGGGAGCGGGCCTTGCGCTGAAGCCAGGGGAGGATCGAGCCATTCCACCAGTGATGGCCCGCTGAATCGCTGAGCAGCAGGATCACGGTTGTCCGCCCCTCCTCCCCATCCCCATCCCCCTGATCAGGGGCGGAGAGATGGGAGGGCTTCAGCCGTTGCGTCACCACTCGGCGAAAGGCCTGACTGCTGGCGAGGATCCGCTGGAGTTCCAGGGCCAAGGGCTCCCACACCGCCATCGATACCCCCCCATCCAGCACGACGCGCACCGTCACCTGGGGCAGTTTCCGAGGACGAAACACGGGCCAGGCCAAACCGGTTTCCGCACTCTTGTTGGCGCTCCGCTCCTCATCCAACACCCGCAGCCATGGATGGGGATGGCGCCGCAGCAAAGGGCGCAAAGACTGGAGCACTTGAAGGGGAAAGGGGAGGAGATCGATCTCGCTCACCCGCACGGAAAACGCCCCGTGACGCTCGCGCAGGGCTTCTTCCACGTCCGCCGCATCTGGCAGCGTTCTCTCGTCCAACAGGCGGGCCACGGGCTCCTCTTCCGCCTCAGGCATGGGCGGATCCTGTGGAAAAGGACTGGGCAGCAAGGGATCAGGCCCAGGAGGCTCCGCCGGAGTGATGCGCGGATTGTGCGGTTCAGGAAAGGGGGGGGGAGGGTCGTCTTCGGCGATCGGATCGGCGTCCACAACCTGGCTGGCACGGGCCCGGAAGGCGGCGAATGTTCTCGGCAAAGCCACCCCATCCAACTGGGCCGAAAGCCACAGCCAATCCCTGATCTCACAGGGATCCACCGCCGCTCCATCGGCTTCAGCCAGGAGCAATCTCCACTGGAGCAGCTGTTGCAGGGGGCCTGGATCCGCCACTTTCACTCAGGCACTCAGGCGCTTGAAGAGGATGGCTCGCAACAGTTTGGCTTGTCTCTCACCGTGCCGCTTGCCATCTGGGCCCCCGAGCACGTGGAGGGCATTGAGCAGTTGGTCAATGGCCCGATCGCGAGTGCTGTCACTACCGAGGAAAGCCTCGATCTGCTCCAGGATCTCCACCTTGGACCACCCCGCTTTACCCCACTCCGTCTGGAAGTGACTCTTCACCACATCCAGCAAATAGTCCCGGTCGGTGGGGGGAGGCATCTCCACCCGAATGCAGCGGCGATGGAAGGCCGGTGGAAAATCCCGTTCTCGGTTCGAGGTCATCACCACGATCGGGAAAGCACGGCATTGCACACGTCCCTTTTTGATCAACGCATGGCCACCGGGGTCATCCGTGTCAACTTTGCCTTCATCGCCGCCATCTCCTTCGCCTTCCCCCTTGCGGGTTTCGCGCTTGAGTGGGGGAATTTCAAAGCAGCCCTCCTCGAACAAATTGAGCAGCTCATTCGGCAACTGCAGATCCGATTTGTCGATCTCATCGATCAGCAGCACCCTTGGGCGCTCAAAGGGCAGAAACGCCGTACCCACTGGCCCGAGCGTGATGAAATCAGCGGCTTTGGTGGTGGTTTCACCCCGTTGGGAATCCCGCAGGCGGTCGAGCGCTTCATAGCGGTAAAGCCCCTCGACCAACTCCGTGCGGGGGGTGATCGGCCAACTGAGCACCCGGCCCAGCCGCAGCTCATGGGCGATGGCATAGGCCAGGCTTGTTTTTCCCGTGCCGGGTGTGCCGGTCACCAGCAACGGACGGCGCAGATGGATCGCGGCATTCACCGCCAGGCACAGCTCTTCCGCAGCGTCTGTGAGGCCGCCATCGGGTCCCTGCCGAGGCAGGCGGAAATTAGCGCCACGGAGGAGCTGGCGATCCGGCATGGGAACGCTCTCAGTGCCGTAGGGCGCGGGCTCTTTGC
>JBKCVY010000076.1:0-5359 GCA_046317475.1 Cyanobacteriota bacterium
ATTGGCCCGTGGCGCAGCGCCGGGGGGTGCGCTGGCCCGAGCGGGCCGATGCCATTCAGGAGCGCCACGGCTCCCGTCGCTCCGGCCTGGCCACACCGCGCTCCGGCGTCAGCCGCCGGACGCGCCGCCGTGAGAGTCCGGGGCAACTGGACCTCTTCAACGCCCCAGGCGGCCTGGGGCAGACCCCATAAAGTTGCACGCGGCCCAGCGCCCCGGCCCATGCGCCAGCTTCCCCTCGCCAATGGTGATGTCTTGCCCGCCCTGGGGCTGGGCACCTGGCGGGTGGAACCGGGCCAGGTGGGTGCGGTGGTGCGCCAGGCCCTGGAGCTGGGCTACCGGCATGTGGATGCCGCCCCGATCTACGGCAATGAGGCGGAGATCGGGGTGGCCCTGGAGAGGGCCCTGGCCGATGGGGTGGTGCGCCGCGACGCGCTCTGGATCACCTCCAAGCTTTGGAACGACAGCCACGCCCCGGAGGATGTGCGCCCCGCCCTGGAGCGCACCCTGGCCGATCTGCGGCTCAGCTATTTGGATTCCTACCTCATCCATTGGCCCGTGGCGCAGCGCCGGGGGGTGCGCTGGCCCGAGCGGGCCGAGGACTTGATCCCCCTGGAGCGGCTGCCCCTGGCCCGCACGTGGGCGGCGATGGAGGCGCTTCAGGCCGCCGGGCTCTGCCGCCACATCGGCGTGTCGAACCTGAGCCTGGCCAAGCTGCAAGGCCTCCTGGCGGAGGCGCGGCAGCCGCCCGCCCTGCTCCAGGTGGAGAGCCACCCCTGGCTGCAGCAGCCGGAATTGCTGGCCTTCTGCCCGCGCCACGGCGTGGTCCTCACCGCCTACTCCCCCCTCGGAGCCGGGCGCGACGGGCAGCTCTCGCCCGTGCTGGCGGATCCGGAGCTGGTGGCCATCGCCCGGCGGGTGGGGGCCAGTCCCGCCCAGGTGGCCCTGGCCTGGGGGCTGGACCGGGGCACGGCCGTCATTCCCAAGGCGGTGCGGCCCGAGCACCGGGCCGCCAACTGGGCCGCCCAAGACCTGGTGCTGGAGGCCGAGGCGCTGGACCGCTTGGCGCGATTGGATCGGCGCCAGCGCTTCGTGGAGGGCCGGCTCTGGCTCCTGCCGGATGGCCCCTACAACGCGGCCAATCTCTGGGACGGTCCCCCCCGCTGAGGCGGGCTCAGGGCTGGACGAGATCGGCTTTGGGGCAGGAGAGCACGACGGCATTGGGGTGGCGAGCCCGCAGGGCCCCCAGCCGGGCCAGGGCCGGCACGCCCACGGGTGGGATGGCGGCCAGCCGCTGGGGATCGGGGGGGCCAGTGGACAGCCGCACCCCAAACACGCTGGTTTCGATCACAGGACTGAAGCGCTCCCATCCCAGGTGATGGCGGCGGTGGAGGTCGCCGTAGCGCTCCAGCAACTCACGCCAGGCGGCGTCGCCGCAGCCGCCGCGATCGATCACCAGCGGCCGGACGGGGATGGGCAGCCATTGGTGGCACACCACCGCCAGCAGCGCCTGGAGGAGCCAGCAGCCGGCCAGGGTTTGGAGGCTGAGCCGGCGCAGGTCGGCCTCGAGAACGGAACGGGACGGGGGGACCATGGGGATCAGAGGGTGGTTTGGAACAGATCGCTGATCAGGGGCAAGAGGCGCTCGGGAGTGCCTGCATAGACGACGCTTTCCCGCAGGTGGGCGATGGCCCGCAGCTCGGCCTGGTCCATGGCGCCATAGGCGATCGGCGTGATGTGGATGCCGCTGTGGCGCACCACATCCCTCAGTTGGTCCCAGGCCAGGCCGGTGGTGGGCTTGCCGTCGCTGAGCAGCAGGAGATGGAAGCGGCCATGGGGATCCTTGTCCCGGGCCCGCATCAGATCGACCATGGCCACGGCCATGCCGTCATAGAGGGCGGTGGCCCCCTCGGCCTGGAGGTGGTTGACGGTGGCCACAAGCCGCCGCCGCCCGGGCTCGTCCATCGGCGCCAGGGGCAGCTGGCGCACGGCCCGATCGCCGAAGGTGACCAGCCCCACCTGATTGCCCGAGTTGATGGCGGTGCTGGCGACGCGGATGGCGTGCTTCACCCGGCGGAGCCGCCCCTCTTGGTTCATGGAGCCGCTGGTGTCGATCACCAGCTGCAGGTACACGGTGTGGCCGCCATCCTTCCGGTGTTTCCAGAGCCGCTGGGCCTCCCGCAGCACCTCCCCGCTGGCGGGGGGAGGGCTGGCTTCCTTGGGGATGTCCGGTGACCTGTTGAAGTCTTGCTCCAGGGCGAGGGCCCGCATCGCCGGCGTGGTGGCAAAGCGGGCAAACCGTTCCAACGCCTGCCGCTGGGCGCTGGTGGTCCAGGGAAGGGCGGCCAGCGGGGATGACTGGGGGCTGCCGAAGGGCACGGCGATCAAATCCCCGAAGCCCGGCTCCTGGCTCAACCGCCGATAGGTCTGGTGGGCCAGGATCGCCGCGTCAAAGGTGGCGGGGTCGCGCGTCCAGATCGCCATCCCATCGAGATCGGTGGGGGTGGTGGTGGCCAGGCGCTCTTGGAAGAGGTCAAAACTCCTGGTGACCGCCCCGCGGCTGAGATCGGAGGACAGCAACGGGGAGTGGTTGGCCCCGCGCCCCGCGCTCAGCCAGAGGAGGGTGTGCAGGAAATCCAGGCCCGCGGAGCAGATGTGGGGATTGCAGTAGGCCATCCGCACGGTGCCGGCCAACGCTTGCTCCACCACGGCCGCGAAGGTGGGCGGACTGGAGGGGTTGAGGCGCCGCCACACCGAACCGCGCAGGGCGATCACGGAGGCGTTGCCCACCAGCCCTGGATGGAGGGTCCGGGTGGGAACGCCGCGCGCACGCAGGAGGTCCAGCCACTGGGCGCTGGACGGGGAATAGGCGGCGGCCTTGAGCTTGCCGGCGGCCAGCAGCTGGGCCGCCAACCCGGAGGGAATCGCCCGCACCACCACCTCCAGCCGCTTGGCGCCCAACCGTTCATCGCGTTGGTTGAAGCGTTCCGCCACGTCCACCAGCCAGCGTCGATCCGTCCGGGGGCCATCGGCCTTTTCCAGGGAGCTGACGATCTCCACCCGCAGGGTGCCGGCTGGATCCAGCGGCTGGGTTGGGCCGCCGTAGAGGGGGAAGGCGTCCACGGAGGGAAGGGCCTCCTCCGGAGCCACCGCCGTGGCGGGGCTGGGAGCGCCCCAGGGGGCCCCTTCCAGGGGGGGATCCAGGGCGATGGCCGGGATCAGTTGGCGCTCCAGCCGCTGGAGGGCGCCCTCGGCGGAGGTGACGGGCGGGTCGATGAGCTGGGGCCCGAGCCACCCCATTCCGGCGAGAAGCGCCACGCCGCCGAGGAGGAAGGAGGGCAGTCTCATGGCAGGAAACGGGCTGGCAGGGGCGGGAACACGATCGGTTGATCCGGGTGGTGGCGGGCCAAGCGCAGGGCCTCGTCATGGAGGCCGGCCAGGTGGAGGCGGCAAAGGTGCAGGTGGCGGAGCAGCGCGCTTGGCCGCGGGCACTGGGGGTCGGCGCCGGGCTGGAGCCGGTCCAACAGCCCCTCCAACAGGAGCAGGAGGGACACGCTGGCGCTGGCGTCCAGCTCGGCGCAGCGGGCCGCCAACTGGCGAATCGCCTCCAGCTCGAGGCTGATCTCCCTCCAACGGGGGGGGGCCGCCGCCCCCCGCCCGACCAGGGCGCGGAGCTGGTCCAAACGGCCCTGGAAGACCCAGGGTTCAAACAGCACGCCGCGGGCGAGCGCCGCGGACGTCAGCTGGCCCTGGCGACGCCACCAGAAGCGACCCGCGGCCAGGGGCGGAGCCTGGGCGCCCAGCAGCACGGGCGCCCGCAGACCCAGGCCCATCACGACCAGCAGGGCGCCCACCCCCAAGCCGAGGCCGAGGCCCAGACCAAGGGGCAGGGGCAGGCGGCTGGAGGGCGATGGCGGGGGCCTGAAACGCTGGCGTGCCATGGCGGTGGTTGGGAGACTGCCTGCCATTGGTTGGCCGTCGCCGCCCGTGATTCAGGGCGCCGCTTGGACCCGCGATCGACCGAGGGGGAGAACGGCCGCCGTGGAGCCGCGTCTTGTAACTTGAGCGGCACCCGTGCCACCCCCCGCCCGTGATTCCGCCAGACATGTCGGCGGTCAGTCCCCATCAGCTGGACGTGGCTGAAACCCTCCTGCAGGTGGGTTGTTTTTTGGTGATTTTCGTGGCGGCCCGCACGATCAGCGAGCTCACCGTGCGGCTGCAGCTGCCCACGATCCTTGGCGAGCTGGTGGCGGGCGTGCTGGTGGGCGCCTCAGGGCTGCATTTGATCGTGCCGCCCGACGTTCAAGCCCAACTCAGCGACGGGGCGGCCAACCTGGTGGGCGGCCTGGCGGGCATCGGTCCCGACGCCGTGCGGCAGGTGTACGAGGCCAGCTTCCCCAACCTGGAGGCCATCTCCCAAATCGGCCTTTTTTCCCTGCTGTTTCTCACGGGTTTGGAGAGTGAGCTCGATGAGCTGGTGGCCGTGGGCCTTCAGGCCACGACGGTGGCCGTCACCGGGGTGGTGTTGCCCTTTGCCTTGGGGACGGCGGGGTTGTTGGTGGTCTTTCATGTGCCCCTGATCCCGGCGGTGTTTGCCGGGGCGGCGATGACGGCCACCTCGATCGGCATCACCGCCAGTGTGTTTGGCGAGCTGCGCTGGCTGAAGCGCAAGGAGGGCCAGATCGTGATCGGCGCCGCCGTGCTGGACGACATCCTCGGCATCGTGATCCTGGCTGTGGTGGTGGCCGTGGTTGGGGGGGGTGCCTTCAGCCTGGGTCCATTGGTCAAGCTCTGCCTGGCGGCGGTGGCCTTCGTGGCGGTGGCCTTGGTGCTCAGCCGCTCCGCGGCGCCGCTGTTTGATTGGGTGGTGGATCGGCTCAAGGCGCCAGGGGATGTGGCGGTGGCCAGCTTCTTGGTGCTCACCCTTTGCTGTTTCTCCGCCCAGGCGATCGGCCTGGAGGCCGCCCTGGGGGCCTTCGCCGCCGGGCTGATCCTCAGCGCCTCCAAGCACACCGCCGCCATCGACAAGGCCGTGAAGCCCTTGGTGGCCCTGTTCGCCACGGTGTTCTTCGTGTTGATCGGCACCGGCATGGACCTCTCTGTGCTCAACCCCTTCAATCCAGCCAACCGGGAGGGATTAATCGTGGCGGCCTTTCTGCTGGCGGTGGCGATTGCCGGCAAGGTGGCGGCGGGCTGGAGCTATGTGAGCAAGGAGCCCACCAGCCGACTGGTGGTGGGCTTGGGGATGATGCCCCGGGGCGAGGTGGGCTTGATCTTCCTGGGACTGGGCAGCCAGGCCCACATCCTCACCCCGTCCTTGGAGGCGGCGATTTTGCTGATGGTGATCGGCACCACTTTTTTG
>JBKCVY010000077.1:0-2148 GCA_046317475.1 Cyanobacteriota bacterium
CCTATGGGCTCAACGCTCTCCTGGAGGAGGTCTTGGCCAACTCCTGTTGGCAACTCATGGCCCGCATGGATTCGGATGACCGTTCCAGGCCCGGGCGCATGGAACGGCAGCGACAGTGGCTGGCACAGCATGCCGATGTGGATATTCTTGGGACTGCCTGTTACGAAGTGGATGAAATGGGTGAATTGATCAACTATAAACCCGTGCCACTTGTCCATGGGCAAATTGTGCAAGCCTTGCCCCGTTATAACCCCATCAACCACCCAACAGTCGTCATCCGGAGACGGGTCTTTGATTCTGGTCTCCGTTACCGACTTAATAAAAGTCGCACGGAGGATTATCATTTATGGATTGACGCGGCCCTGGCAGGTTATCGCTTTGCTAATTTGCCCGAGCCTCTCCTCGACTTCCGCCGCGGCCTTCACTTTTTCCATCGGCGCCGGGGGTGGCAGCAGGCCGTTGCAGATGCCGCTGTTCGCTGGCGCGCCATGGTGGCACTGAGGCTGTGGTCCCCAGTCAATCTTGCGGCAATAGTAGGTGCTTTTTTGACACGAATCATGCCTGGTTTCATCCAGCAACATGCCTATCGCGCCATGCGTTTCAAACCCCATCCCACGGGCACGCCTCCCCCCAACGCGGATGGCCGACGCTGATCCCCTCCACAAGCCATCTCCCTCGCCTCGCCCCTTGGATCTCCCCGGTGTGCCGTCCGCCCTATGGGCCCTGCTGCGGGCCGCCGCCGGCCAGGAGCGGATTGCCCTGGTGGGCGGCGCTGTGCGGGATTGGCTGTTGCACCATCAGCACCGGGATCCTTGGCGGGGGCTGGTGGATCTGGATCTGGTGATTGAAGCCGGGGACAGGCCTGTGCTCTCCGGGGTGGCCGGTGCTCCGGATGCCGCTGGGCCGCCCCACCGGCAGAGTCCCGCCTGGCGCCTGGTGGAGCGGCTCTCGTGGGGCGATCCCAGCGTGACGGTGCGGGCGGTCCAGCCCCCGGGCCCATACGGGACGGTGGAGGTGGAGCTGGAACTGGATGGCCCGGCCGCGTCCGCCGGGCGCCCGACGCCCGCGCCCACCCGTCTGCTGCTGGATGTGGCCAGCGCTCGGGGGGAGGACTATCCGGTACCAGCGGACAACCCTGTCGTGCGGTTTGGGGCGCTGGAGGACGACCTGGCCCGCCGCGATCTCACCATCAACGCCATGGCCATTGATCTGGCCACGGGCTGCTTGCTCGATCCCCACGGCGGCCAGAGCGATCTGGCCCAACGCAGCCTGCGGTTCCTGCATGGCCAGAGCCTGCGGGACGATCCCACGCGACTGGTGCGGGCGGCCCGCTACGCGGCCCGACTGGGTTTTGTCCTGTCTTCCGAGAGCCAACGCCAGGCAGCGGCCACCCTGGCGGCCTGGCCCTGGGCCTGGCGGCCAGGCGATCCGCCCGCCCAAGCACCGGCGGCCCTTGGCACCCGGCTACGGCGGGAGTTCGACCTGTTGCTGGAGGCCGACCATTGGCCTGTGGCCCTGGAACGCTTGCGGGACTGGGGTGGACTGGCGCTTCTCGATCCGGCCCTCCAGACCGATCCACACGGGATCCGACGCCTGCGCTGGGCCCAGCGTTTGCACCTGCCGCCGCTGGCGGCCCTGGTGGCGGGGGCCCGTGATCCCCTGGCGTTGGCGGAGCGGCTGCAACTCCCCCATCGGCACCACAAGCTGCTGTCCCATTTCCTCGCCCTGCGCCGCCAGCTGGACGGCCCGCCGCCCGGACCGAGGGAGCCCGGTCCCATCGATTCGGCCCACCTCCAGCCGCCTTCGCCCTGGCAGTGGTGCCAGCGCTTGGAGAGTCCAGGCCTCCCCCCCGACGCCGTCGCCCTGGCCCTGGCTTTCGGGGTGGGTCCCCGTCGCCCGCTACTGCGCTGGCTGCTGCGCTGGCGCCACCTGGGCCCGGAGCGCAGCGCCCGGGAGCTGATCGCCCTGGGCGTGGCCTCAGGACCGGAGCTGGGCGAACGCCTGCGCCAGTCGCGTCGGGAACGGCTGGCGCGGGAACGGCCCTGACCTCCATGGACTGCCATGGTGCTTACGATCGGGGCCCTTCATTCCCACCCCCCCGCCCATGGCCAGCCTCACCATCCTCAAATTCAGCTCCGAGGATTGCGG
>JBKCVY010000078.1:0-6247 GCA_046317475.1 Cyanobacteriota bacterium
AACCCAACGGGTGGGGATGTACCAATCCGTCAGGGCTTGATAGCCCGCGAAGGTGACGCCACTGGAAATCAAGGCGGTGCGCAGGTTGGCGTCCAACCCCAGGGCCGGCAGCAGCGCCGCCGTGCCCCCCATCACCAGCGCCAGCGACACGCTGCTGACGCCAAAGAGGTTGAACACCAGCCACGGCAGCAGAATGCCCAGACTCACCCCCACCATGCGGTCCCGCACCCGCGCCATGGTGGCGCCGAGGCTCTCAGTGAGCAGGATCACCACACCGAAGTAGACGTATTTGGGATTGACGGCGCCCAAACCCTGGCCAATGGCCAGCGCGAGCATGGAGGCGAGCACCTTGCGCCAAAAGTAGGGATCCCGCAAGCGCTGCTCCACCGTGCGGCCATGGCCGGCGGCGCCGGGAGGGGGCGCGCCGTGCGGCTCGGCGGGCCCCGCATCCCGCGGCAGACGAAAGGCGGCGGTGAGCGCCACGGAAACAGCCATGCCGAGCAGGATGGCCAGCAGCTGGTGCCAGGCCGACAGCCAGGTGCTGTTGCTGCCCAACAGGGGCAAAATCGCCAAGATTGGCGGGAGTGTTCGCACCATCGCCAGTCGATCGGGCAACAGCTGGCCGAGCAACTGGGCCAGCAGGGTGACGATGGCGAAGGACCACACCACGGGGGCCTCAAGCAGGGGCTTGAGCAGGGTCCCGAGAGCCAGGGACACCATCACCAGGGCGGGCACCAGCACAAAAATCGGCGTGGGCAAGCGGCCAAAATCCGGCCGGGCCACGATGGCGCCGATCACCACGCCATAGGCCGCGCCGGATCCAAACCCCAAGGCGTGGCTCACACTCCACACCAGAGCCGCGGTCAACCCCACCACCAGGGGGTAACGCAGGGCGGCTGGGGGGCTCAACGCTCCCGCGCCAGGGCCCGCAGGGTCCCCACCAGCAGGCTGATCAACAGCAGCGCCAACCAAAACCACAGCCGCGGCGGCTCGGTGCGGGTGCAGAGGAGCAGCAGGCCCAGGCTCACCCAGGGCCAGGGGGCAAGCCAGGGTTTGAGCCAGCGGGAGAGGGGCCGTCGCGGCGAGCGGGGGGAGGTCATGGGCGGGCGCCGGCCAACCAGCGGGCGAAGGGGGCGGCGTAGCTCACCAGCGAGCGGCGCTCCACCTCGGCGGACGCCTCCAGGGGTGTGCGGGGTGGCAGGGCACGGGGGGGGCCGCCACCCCTGCTCCAGGCCAGGCCACTGGGCGTGGCGGCCGCCTCCAAACGCACCAGCCCAATCACGACTGGCGCGCCCGCCCGATCGGGCAGCTGGGAGGTGAGATCCCCGCCGTCGCCAAAGGATCTCTGGCGGGCGCGGGCCATCAAATTGGCCGCCTCCGCCTTGCCGCCCACCTGGGCCGCCACATCCTCCACATCCACGCTGGCCGGGGACAGGCTCAGCAGGGTGCCCCTTAGGGTGCCCCAGCGCTCTTCCGCGCCGCCGTAGCTGTCGCGGCTCAAGACCTGGGGATCGAGCTCCAGGTCCTCGCCGGGCTGGATTCGGGTGGCATCGGCGCTGGTGAAGAGCACCACCGCCTGGCGGCGGTTGTCGGCGCCCGCCACCGCCACGCTCCCGAGCCGTTGGCCCGGCAGCACCGCCTGGCCGGGCTCCACAGCCAGGTCGAGCAGGCGTCCCGCCACGGGGCTGAACACATCTTGGGAGAGTTCCTGGGCTTCCAGGGCGGCCCGCTGGGACCGGAGTTCAGCGGCCTGGGCGCCAATCTGGGCGAGCTGGGAGCGCAATTGGGCCCGTTGGCCATCGATCGTGGCGATGTCGGCCCGGTTGCGCAGGTAGAGGTCCTGGGCACCCACCCAGAGGGGGCTGTAGCGGGCGATGACGTCGTCCTTGCGCAGCTGCTCCAGCGCCTGCAACTGCTTCAGCACGGGCCGGTTGGTGATGGTGAGCTCGTCGCGGCGGTTGACCAGCGCCGCGTCCTGGATGCGGACCGCCTCGCGTTGGGCGTTCAGGCCAGCCAGCTGCTGGGCGTTGGCCCGCAATTGCGCCTGGGTCACCGCCGGATCGGGCGTGACCGCGCCGCCACCGGCCGCCGCCTGCCCCACACGGTTGAGGGTGAGCAGCAGTTGGCCCCGAGCCACCTCCATGCCCACGCTCACCTTGATCTCCTGCACCTGTCCGGGCCCGCGGGCGAAGAAGGCCCGTCGGCTTTCGGGCGCCATCAACAAGCCGCGGCCGCGCACCTTCACCGGAATCGAGGGCGTCACCGCCCACAGGCCCGTGAGGGCCGCCACCACGGCCACCGGGAGGAGCCTTGGCAGGCGATCCAGCAGGCCCCCACCGGAAGGGGGCGCGGTGCCCAGGGCGGCCGGACCCGCGGCGCCGGAGTCGGCTTGCACGGCAGGAGTGGACGCTTCAGGAACCAACGGAGACAAAGATGGTGGTGTGACGGTAGCGGCAGGTTGGCGGGGGTTCTTAAGGTCCTGGCCAGTCTCCGCCCCGTTCCTTCGTGCGCTTCCGCCGCCGCGGCCAGCTTCCAGCCTCCACACCGGAGCCAGCCTCCACACCGGAGCCAGCCTCCATCCTGTCAGGGCGCCCGCGCCCGGCTGGCCGCGCGGCTGGCGCCACCCTGGGGGCGGGCCTGGCCACTCTCCTGTGGTTCGGGATCCAGCCCTGCGAGGCGGCCCCCCTCACCCTGGCGGAGGTGCTGGAGCGGGGAATGCCCGCCTCCACGGAGTTGGAGCGGGCCCGGCGCGAGGTGGTCCGCGGCGTGGCGGCGGAGCGGTTCAGTCGCAGCCAGCGCTGGCCCCGGCTCGACCTGGTGGGCAGCGCCAGTGGCACCCAGGTGGGCACCTCCATCGGCGTGATCACCAACCTGCCCACCTTCGGCGATCTCAGCTTTGGCCTCGGCCAAAACGGCTATGCGGTCTTGCAAAGCCTGTTCGCGGGAGGGGGGGTGGTGTGCAGCGCCAACTTGCTGCCCATCAGCGAGGGGTGGCAGGTGGCCGCCGCCGTGAGCGCCCGCGAAGCCGCGGGCCGGCAACTGGGCGAGGAGGAGCGCCAGGTGCGCTTCGAGCTGGAGAGCACCTATCGGGACTTGCAACTGCGCCAGGCTTTGGTGCCGGTGTGGGAGACGGCGTTGCGGGCCTCCAGCGCCCTGGAGCGGGATGTGAAGGAGATCTACGCCAAGGGGTTGGCCGCCCGGATCGACGTGCTGCGGGCCCGGGCCTTGCGGGCGGGGGACACGCAGGGACTGATCACGGCGCGGGCGCAAAAAAAGGCGGTGCAGGACCGGCTGGCGGAGTTGTTGGCCTTGCCTCCGGGGGAGGCGCCCGAGGCCGCGGATCCCATCCTTGGCCTGGAGAATCCGTGGCCCATGGCGCTGGACACCACGGTGGACCGTGCCCTGGCGGATCGCCCGGTGCTGGAGGCCCTGCGGCTCCAGGAGCGGGCGAGCCTGCAACGGGCCAAGGCGGCCCGGGCCGCGCTGCTGCCCAGCGTGTCGCTGTTGGCGGGGGCGGGCTTCAACGGCAACCGCATTGACGTGCCCGTGCTGCAAACGAGCGGGCAAGTGCAGGCGGGTCCGGCCAATGTTTCGCTGCCCACCATCGACACGCCAGGCCATCTGCAGGGCAATTTCTACGATTGGGGCGGCCTGCTGCAGCTGCGCCAACCCCTCTTTGATGGGGGGCG
Organism: Cyanobacteriota bacterium; assembly: GCA_046317475.1. Classification (GTDB taxonomy): domain Bacteria; phylum Cyanobacteriota; class Cyanobacteriia; order PCC-6307; family Cyanobiaceae; genus Cyanobium. The sequence continues at coordinate 3,690 of JBKCVY010000078.1, forward strand.
GGCGCGGGATGGGGCGGCCCTGGCGGAACGGGAAGCGGCCCTGGTCGCCGCCGACGCGGATCTGGCCCGCCGGCGCATCCGCACCACCGTGCGGGAGACCTGGGAGCAGCTGCGGGCGTCACCGGCGCGCATCGCCGCCGCGCGGGAGGCTGTGACCGCCGGCGAACGGGCGCTCAGCGATGCCCAATTGCGCTACCGGGCCCAGGTGGAGCCGCTCACGGAAGTGCTGCTGGTGCAACGGGAGTTGCAGGCCAGCAAGGCGGCCCTGCTCACGGCCCAAACGGAGCAGGCCATTGGCCGCGCCGTGCTGCTGCGGGAGACCGGCGGCCCCCCCGAGCCGGAGGGGCGGGAGGGGGCGGTGGAACCGACGCTGGTCCCGTGAGAGGAAGGGAGGGCCCGGAGCCCGACGGGGGAGGTCATGTCACGCGGAACGAGGCGGCTGTCAGGGAAAGCCTCGGGGAGAGGGTGGCAAAGGCCACCGCCGCGGCACCATTGAGTCCATCTTGGTCATAGGACAACAGGCCACTCGTGGCGTCATAGAGAATGCGATGGGCGGCCGTTGTGGCCACCTGGCCGATGGAGAAGGCCGAAGCCGCGAGGACGCCAGGCGTGGTAAGGGCTGAGAACACTGCATTCTCCAGTTGAATGGAGTCCCCCTGCGCGATGCTGAAGTCGGTAATGCTGTCTCGATTCGTGACGGCGTTCAGAGGGGAGCTGAAGCGGAAGCTGTCGCGGCCCAGTCCTCCGGTGAGGGTGTCATTGCCGGCACCCCCATCCAGTTGATCGGCGCCAGCGAAACCCTGGAGCAGGTTGGCGCCCGTGTTGCCGGTGAGAAGATTGTCCTGATTGGAACCGATGGCTTCAATCAGGGCTGGAGCCAGGGATTCCACCGTGGCTTCAGCAGGATCCACCAGCACGACATTTTCCACATTCGGATAGAGATTGAGATCAACCGAAAGCTTGCTCCGCAGGGTGTCACTGCCTCCCGCCACCTCTTCCACCACGGAATCCAGGCTGCCATCCTCCACCAAAATGTACGTATCATCTCCAGCCCCTCCGATGAGGGTGTCACGACCGGAACTTCCATCCAGGGTGTCATGACCCCCCTCTCCGTAGAGCTCGTCATTGCCAACGGAACCGGTGAGTCGGTTGGCTCCAGCGCTACCGCGACCGACTAGGCCAGCGGTGCCGAGCAGTTGAAGATTCTCGATATTGGCATAATGATCGAGATCCAAATTGCTCAGTCCAGTCAGCAGAGTGTCATCCCCACCTCCAGGCAACTCCTCTACCAGGGGCAGAACGTAACCCATGAGACTACCGGGCAGCAGGTAGCGATCAGTGCCGGCGCCGCCGATCAGGCGGTCCCCGGCGCCGCCGATCAACAGATCATCGCCCGCCAAGCCGGAAAGGGTGTTGGCGATCGCGTTACCAGACAATTGGTTGGCGCGGGCGTTGCCGGTGAGGGTGGTGGCAGCGGAGGTGGACGATGGGGTGGGATCGAGCAAGTGGCCGTTTTCCACGTCCAGCGGCAGGGTGCCATTGGCGCTGAAGCGCATCAGATCGGAGATGACGACACTCACGGAGGCGTCTTCGATCAGGGCCTGACCACCTGTCACGGCTGTGACTTCCACCTGAAAGCGCTCATCGAATTCGGGCAGATGGTCGTTCAGGATCGGGACCAAGATGCCCCGCTCCACCACCGTCAACTGGAGGGTGCCTGCCCCCGCCGTGGTGAACGTCGCCCGGTTGGCGGGGACCAGATCGGTGGAGCGATAGAACTCCAGCACATCGTTGCTGATTGCCTTGACCACATAGGTGTCAGCAGCCAAGCCAGCCGGCAGCACGCTGCCGGCCGCGACAGCCCGCAAGGCCACCTGATCACCGCTTGCCAGGCCATGGGCGACCAGGGTGATCTGGTCCGTCGCCGGCTTGAAGTTGGTGGCGGCGATGTTCAGGACAGGGAAGCTCACACGGCCTGTGGCCTCACTTTGCCGCGCCGTCCCGCAATCCTTGCCAATGTCCGCCGTGCCGCCAACCAATCGGTAGTCCACGCTGATGGTCCCCGTGCTGTCCGTCCCCCGCTCCAGCTGGGCCGAGATTCGGGCAGTGGCATCCAATCCCTCGACCACCTCCACACCCACCATTCGCAGGCTGGTATGGGCCAGTTGCAGTTGGACCGATCCCGTTTCGCCATTTTCACTGTCCACCATCACGTAATAAGTACTGCCGCCGCTGGCCTGGACGCTGATCCGGCCACCCCCATCGGGGGCGCCGTTGGCATTGATGTCCAGCACTTCAAGGTCGCTGATTTGGAGAGGAGCCGTGGCGCCGCGCTGTCGCAACAGCGCCAAACGCGTGTCGCCCTCGCTGCCCTCGGTGGAGAAGAGGTAACCTCCCGTGGCCGGCGCCACCCATTTCCACCAGAGGGTGTGGCGATTGGGAGCGTCCCCCGCCAGGCTGGGTTCGCCGGCTTCCGCGGTGGCCGCACGGTTGGATGGGTGGTGGATCAGGGCCTGGGAGCCACTGATCACGCTCGCCTTGGCAAAGGCGTCGTTGAC
>JBKCVY010000079.1:0-7091 GCA_046317475.1 Cyanobacteriota bacterium
CTCCAGGCCCGCCTGCTGGAGCAGGCGAATGCCGAGGCCATCCCGCACGTCAAAACGCTTGACCACCTCCCCCGATTCCGTTGTCCAGAGGCCGCCATCGGTGAGCACGCCATCCACGTCCAGCACGAGCAACCGCAAGGCGCGCAACTGGTGCTGGCAGCGCCTGGCGTCGCGCCAGTGGCGCCAATGGCTGAAGGGGGAGAGTGGCATGGCCGCCGTCAGAGGTGACTGACCGCTTCTCCCTGCTCCACCAGCGGCGCGCGGATGGCCAGGAGCTGCTGGAGCAGGGGTTCCAGGCGATGGAGGGGCACCATGTTGGGGCCGTCGCTGAGGGCCTGGTCTGGATCGGGATGGACCTCCATGAACAGTCCATCCACACCCACGGCCACGGCGGCCCGAGCCAGGGGAGCCACAAACTCCCGTTGGCCACCCGTGCTGGTGCCCCGTCCTCCGGGTTGCTGCACGGAGTGGGTGGCGTCAAAAATCACGGGGCAACCCAAAGCCTTGAGCTGGGGCAGGCTGCGGTAGTCCACCACGAGGGTGTTGTAGCCGAAGCAGGAGCCCCGCTCCGTGAGCCAGAGCTGGTCCACGCCGGCCTGGCGCAATTTGGCCACCACCTGGGCCATGTCCCATGGAGCCAGAAACTGGCCCTTTTTGACATTGATCACTTTGTCGGTGCCGCGAACGGCCTCGGCCGCGGCCAGGAGCAGGTCGGTTTGGCGGCAGAGGAACGCGGGGATTTGCAGCACGTCCACCACCTGGGCCACCGTTTGGGCTTGCTGGCTCTCATGGATGTCGGTGAGCAGGCGGAGGCCATGGCGGCGTTTCACCTCCGCGAGCACCGCCAGGCCCTCCTCCATCCCTGGGCCGCGGAAGGAGCCGCCGGAACTGCGGTTGGCCTTGTCGAAGCTGGCCTTGAAAATCACGTCAATCCCAAGCCGCTCGCCGATGCCGTGGAGCTGGGAGGCCACGTCCAGGGCCAACTCGGGGCTTTCGATGACGCAGGGTCCGGCGATCAGGGTCAGGCGGGAGGGGGACATCAACGGTGGAACGGTGGGGGAAGGGAGGCCTGGCCTGGTGTGGGGGCCGGGCACGGGGAGAGAACGTTGGGGCGCAGGGGGAGAAGGGTGGGGCGCTCAGCTGGCGGACCGGGCTTCCAGGGAAGCCAGATCGCGGAAGCTGTCAGAAAGGCGTCGCAACTCCTCGAAGGAGCCGTGGGCCTTGATGCGCCCGTCCTGAAACTCGTAAATGCGATCGCAGCGTTTCACCGTACTGAGACGATGGGCGATCACCAGGGTGGTACAACGGCGGCCCACCAATTCAAGGGCTTCGATCACCTCGTTCTCCGTGCGGTTGTCGAGGGCGCTTGTGGCCTCATCCAGCAGGAGGAAGCGGGCCTTGCGATAAAACGCCCGGGCGAGGGCCAGACGCTGCCGTTGTCCGCCAGAGAGTTGGAGGCCGTTCTCTCCAATGGGGGTGTGCAGGCCATAGGGGAGTTCACTGACAAATTCATCCAGCTGGGCCGCGTCCAGCGCTTCCCATACGTCCGCCTGGTCGATGGAATCTTCCGCCTGACCAAAGGCCACATTTTCGAGAATGCTGGCATCGAGGAGATTGATGAATTGGGGCACCTGGGCGCAGCTGGCCTGCCAGGCGGGCAAATCCAGATCGCTGACGGGGATGCCATCCAGTTGCAGGCATCCTTTCTGGGGCTGCAGGAGGCCGAGCAGCACGTGGGCGGCGGTGGTTTTGCCGCCGCCCGTGGTGCCGACGAGGGCAATGCGCGAGCCTATTGGAATCGACACCGTGACATCCTCGAGCACCCAGTCCTCGCTGCTGGGGTAGCGATACCAAACGTTCTGCAGACGAATCGAGCGGGTGGGAAAGATGCCTTCGGGCGTGGGCACCCCGGGCGTGGCCAGGGTGGGGCGGGAACTGGGGAGGTCGAGTAGATCAAGGATGCTTTCCACCACGGGCAAACCGCTGCGCAGCTGGGTGAGGGCGGAGAAGAAATCTTGCAGGGGCGGCGTGAGGCGGAGGGCGGCGACGGCCAGGGTGGCCAGGAAGGGAATGATTTGCAGCACTTTTTCCTGGTCGCCGCTCATGAGGGCGGGGACCGCGCCAAATGCAAAAATGATCGTGATTCCGAAAGGTTCAACCAGGATGCGGGGGACGACGGGCAGTAATTCCGAGGCCCAGGCATAACGTTTGGATTGCTCGCCCGCCTGTAGGAAGGCCTCGCGGAAATGGGATTCGGAGTTGCTGAGGCGAATGTCTCGAATGGAACCGAGAGATTCCAAGAGAATATGTGCTGTGCGGGCTTCCAAGCGTATTTTTTGCCTGGACGCATGGCGTAGGTATGGTGTAATTAAAAGTGAGATGACGAGATAGGCGGCGATCAGCAGCAGGATGAGTACGGCGGCTAGCAATTTTCCCAAGTATAGGATGCCAAAGGAAAGCATTAAAATGGAGAAAATGCTCCCCACCATGCGCAATAAAGGATTGACAACAGAGTTCGATATTTTTTTGATGTGGCTCAGCACCATTGCCGAGAGTTTGGCAGTGCTTTTGGAGAGGTGATATTCATAGTCCTGGGCGAGCACCCTGGAGTGGACGAGATTGGAAAAGTCAATCCAAATTCGTGCGGTAAGCCTCTGCTGGAAAAACTGCAGCAGAAGCTTGGAGAGGGCGGCTGTCCAGGCGAAAAGAATCAGCAGAACAATCAACCAAAGGCTTTGATTGGCTGGGTTGCCGCCAAAGACTTTTACACCAGGCAGATGGTCCTGAAGCTTGCTGCCAACCAGGGCGCCAAAGAGGCGACTGACAACCCAAACGGTTAATAAATCGGCGAGCCCCGGCACCACGGACAAGGGCATCAAGAGCATCAGAGCCCTTGTGCGCTGAGGCGGTAGATAGCTCAGTAAGCGCGACAGCTGTGCAAAAGTTTGGCTCCGAAAGAGTGGCTGATGACTGATGGCCAACGCTCTGCAGGCAAACCCTTTTCCAGCACGCTATGTGAGCGCTCACGGGCTAGCTCGCCGCGAGAGCCACCCCTGCAAGCGCCCCACGCGTCCCGCCCAGCGCAGGCGCCAGGGCGGGAGCGACCGCAGCGGCGCCTGCCCCGCGTCCAAGCAGCGCCACCAATGGGCGTCGATGGCCCCCAAGGCCTGGCGCCAACGCTCGCGCAGCATCGGTTCGGCGCACTCGCCGAGCAGGGCCGCCAGACGGGTTGGTTCGGCTTGCCAGGCGGCGGGGTCGCGCACGGCGGCCGTGATGCGCTCCACATCGGCGGCCAGGGTGCCGAAACCAATCTGGTGACCGAGGGGACCCGGATCGAGGGTATCTGCCAAGGCATGGTTGAGGCTGCTGAAGACGACGCAGCCGCAGGCCAGAGCTTCGATCGGTGGAAGTCCGAAGCCTTCGCTCACGCCCCGCCCGCGCCAGTAGTCGGCGGAGTCGTACGCCACCACGGTGGCGCTGTTGAAGAGATCCACCAGATCGTCCACCCAGCCGCTTTGCACCTCCACCCGCAGGCCCGCCTGGCGCAGGGCGGGAACGAGCTGCGCGAGAAGGTAGTGGCTGGATTTGCGCCGCTGCACCAGCACCTCAATGGGGCGGCGCGCTGGCGCCACCGTTCCCCCGCCGGCCCGCTCCAGCGGCGGCCGGGCCCCGCGCTCCAGCCATTTCGGCTGCAGGGCGTTGGGCACCAGGAAAAGGGGATGGCGTGGGGCCCGGTCGCCCCAATAGCCGAGGGTGTTGCGGCTGACGGCGAGCACGGGCACGGCTGGTGGCAGGGAAAAGCCATAGCCACTGCTGTGGGCGTGATAGGCCACAGGCCGTCCCCGGAGCCGCCGCAGCAGGGCGGGCACGTCAAACCCCCAGCTCACCACCCAGAGGGCCGAGCCGGGGGCGGGTTCTCGCCGCAGCAGGTCGTCGAGGAAGGGATGCTCGGGTTCCCGCGCCCTGTACGTCACCAGGTTGGTGGCGCGCAGGGAGGCCACCAGGGCGGCGGTTTGGCGTTCCACCAATAGGCCACCACAACGAAATTTGCCCGTGGTGCCTGGCACGAGGAAGCGGATGGGGCTTAGACGCGGAGCGCTCAGGAGAGGGAGACGCCGGTTGGCGTGGCGCGGAACCGGCCGAGTCTGGCCCAGCGACGGAGCGCGGCCGTCAGGCGACGACGGCTTCCGTGCTGCCCGTGCGCTGACGGCGGGTGAGGAACCCAAACAGCACTATGCCAATGGCGGCCCCCAGGTTGCCCTCCAGTTCTTGGAACATCTTCATGTTGCAGTGGAAGGCCTGGTTGGCCTCGGCCACGATGCGATCCGCCGTGGCCTGATCGATTGGCAGTTGGTTGAGGATCTCGCGGTAGTTGGCCTTGAAGGCTTTTTCGTCCTCAATGGCGTCGAATTCATAGAAGCGAAGGCCATCGTGATCGCCGAGATTCATCGCCTTTCTGGCGATGGTTTTCAACACTTGGCCGCCCGATAGATCGCCGATGTAGCGGGTGTAGTGGTGACCCACCAGCAGCTCCGGAGCCTCCCGGGCCACGTCGTGAATCCGGGCCACATAGGCCTGGGCTCCCGGTGTGGCCTTGGCCTGCTGACGCCAGTCAGGTCCGTAGTAGAAAGCCAGGTCCTGTTCGAGGGACTCCCTGCGGTTGAGTTGGGGGAAGGCGACCGGCCCCACCACGGGGTGGTCAGCCAGGCGGCTGATTTCCGCCTCCATGGCGCTGTAGACATGCCACAGGTCGGCCACCAGGGTGCGATAGCTGGCCTTGTCCACCACGCCCTTCAGGAAGCAACTGACAAAACCGGTGTTTTCGGCCATGGTGTGGGCTTTCTTCGTCCCCTCACGCAATTGGGAGGCCAGGGCGACAGGCATCGGTTCAGCAGGGCAAAACAGCGTCCGACAACCGTAGTGGCCCCGCCGGCCCCGGCTTCGGAAGGTTGCGAAGGATTACGGACTCAGGCCGCCTGCTCCCGATCCCCATCCCTGTCCTGGTCAGCGAAGAGAGCGAAGAGGTCGCGGCAGAGGCGCTGCAGATTGGCCACCACCGCGGCCGAGGGCAGGTGCGTGCCGGAAGGCCGCCAGTCCCCCACGGTGGCCAGGCGCCAGCGTTCCGCGGCGTAGGTCAGCCCCCGCAACAGCACCCCCAGGAGGCGGGGCCGTCCCGGTTGCGCTCCCCGGGGCGGGTGCTCCAGCCGCAGCTGCACCAGCAGGGAGCGGCATTCCAGGCGCGGACTCCATCCCGGGAAATGGAAGGAGAGATCGAGGCTTTCCCGTTCGTCGAACTGTCGGGTGAGGGGGTCGTCCCGCCAGGGGGTGAGGTTGGCGCGGGCATCGGGGAAGGTGCCACGAAAAAGGCGCACCACCGAGGCGATGGCCTGGGCCAATTCCACACTCCGAGCCTGTTCGGATGCGTTCATGGACCTACTTTGCAGAAATCGCCAGGATTTCGCTCGAAAGATGTGTGCACGCCCATGGAGCGGCAGCACACCGGGTGCCATGCGCGCTGATCCCGGCAAACCTTTCCCCCCGCCCTTGCCGGCCTAGCCTCGCCATTCCCGTCCTGGAGCCGCCATGGCCACCTACGAGAAGCTCACCCCCCCGGGCAGCGGCACGGCCATCCGCTTTGAGGCGGGCCAGCCCATCGTTCCGGATGATCCGATCATTCCGTTCATTCGTGGCGATGGCACGGGTGTGGACATCTGGCCGGCCACCCAGCGGGTGTTGGACGCGGCCATCGCCAAGGCCTACGGAGGCCAGCGACGGGTGGCCTGGTTCAAGGTGTATGCGGGCGATGAGGCCTGCGAGCTCTATGGCACCTACCACTATCTGCCGGAAGACACGCTCACGGCGATTCGCACCTATGGCGTGGCCATCAAGGGTCCCCTCACCACGCCCATCGGGGGCGGCATCCGCTCCCTCAATGTGGCCCTGCGACAAATCTTCGACCTCTATTGCTGCGTGCGACCTTGCCGCTACTACGAGGGCACGCCCAGCCCCCACAAGCGCCCCCAGGATCTCGACGTGATCGTCTATCGGGAAAACACCGAAGACATCTACATGGGCATCGAGTGGGCGGCCGAGGATCCGGTGTGTGTGGAGCTGATCCACCATCTCAACGAGGTGGTGATCCCGGCGAATGGCAAGCTCGGCCAGCGTCGTATTCCGGAAGGGTCCGGCATCGGCATCAAGCCGGTGAGCAAATTCGGGAGCCAGCGGCACATCCGCAAGGCGATCCAACACGCCATGCGCCTGGAGGGTGACAAACGACACGTCACCCTGGTGCACAAGGGCAACATCATGAAATTCACGGAGGGGGCCTTCCGCGACTGGGGCTACGAACTGGCCACCAGTGAATTCCGTGACGTTTGCGTCACCGAACGGGAAAGCTGGATCCTCGACAACCTGGCCAACGACCCCTCCCTCAGCCTGGAGGGCAACGCCCGCCTGATCGAACCCGGCTACGACGCCCTCACCCCCGAGAAGCAGGCCACGATCTGCAATGAGGTGAAAGATGTGCTGGACGCCATCGGCCACAGCCATGGCGAGGGCCGCTGGAAGCGGATGGTGATGGTGGACGATCGCATCGCCGACAGCATCTTCCAGCAAATCCAGACCCGCCCGCAGGAATAGTCCGTGCTCGCCACCCTCAACCTCAATGGCGATTATGTGAGCGATGCCGCCGCGGCCGTGGTGGGGGGGCTGGGAATGGCCCCGGGGGCCAACATTGGCGACACGGCGGCCATCTTCGAGGCCACCCACGGCACGGCGCCCAAGCACGCGGGGCTGGATCGCATCAATCCCGGCTCGGTGATCCTCTCGGGCGTGATGATGCTCGAATACATGGGTTGGGGAGAAGCCGCCGCTCTGATCACCGCGGGCCTGAGCGCCGCGATCGCCAATCAAGAGGTCACCTACGACCTGGCCCGCCTCATGGAACCCCGGGTGGAGCCCGTGAGCTGCTCAGGCTTCGCCGAGGCCGTGGTCCGCCACTTCGGCGGCTGAGCCAGCCACCTGTCGCCCCACCGCGGAGCCCCACCCGCACGACCGCCCCATCGCCCTGGCACCGCCGGCCGGCCGGC
>JBKCVY010000080.1:0-1580 GCA_046317475.1 Cyanobacteriota bacterium
CAACACGACGGTCGCCCCCACCGGATCCACCACAACCGGCTGTTGCTTCAACAAGGACACGCCCATCACCCCATCCACTCCAGGCGGCAGGGCGGCTCCGGGGATCACCAAGGCCTCAACCCCTTGGATGCGCAGCGGACGGTCTTTCCCCTCGGCCATGAGCCGCAGGATGGGGAGACGGGTGCTGGACAGGGGCTGAATATCACAGTCCCCACCACCGCCGACCATCGAAAAGGCCTCCGGCGAGAGGGGCTCCTTGGCCAGCGCAAGGCGACGGACAACAGCCTCGGTCACCATCGTCAAGGCGGCCCCCGTGTCCAGCAGCAGGCGAACCGGACCCCGGTCCGTGCGGAAAGTGAGTACGGGGGTGTCCCCCCCCTCGGCCCGTTCCAGTGGAACCTGGCCGCCGCCAAGGAGAAGGCCACCCTGGGGGGGAGTCCCCCGGGTTTGGATCAACGCCCTCGCATGGGGAGGCGGGGCGGCCAGGCCGCACCAGCGGGGGAGAAGCCCAAACACCATGGCCCAAATCGCGAGAAGGCTTAGCTGGGTGATGCGCCGAAGGAGGGGCATGGGCTTGGTGTCTCAGTGGATCAACCACCACCAGACGGGCACGCTGACCATGGCCACAAACGTGCTCGCGAGCAGAAGGGTGGAGGCCAGGGGCACATCCTCGCGCTCCGCCTCGGCAAGCAAGAGAACGGCAAGGGCCGTGGGGGCCGCCCCTTGGAGGACAAGGGCTTGTCGATCCAGGGGGGGCAAACCCAAGGCTCCAGCCAGCAGCCAAACCATGGCGGGAACAACCAGCAATTTGACGGCCAGGGCCCAAGGCACCCCTGCGCTCATCGCCAGGGTGCGTTCCTTGAGGGTGAGACCAAGTCGCATGCCGACAAGGGTCAGGGCAAGCCAAAAGACGAGGCGCGCCGGCCACCAGAGGACTTGGCTAATCGCTACGCGCCATGGGGTCTGGCCGATGACGAGGCAGAGGGCAAAACCCTGGAGGGCTGGGCTGGCCAGCAGGACCGCCATGAGTTTTCCCCAACTCCCCTGGATCCCGCGCAACACCAAAGGGCCGATCCCCCAGGTGATGAGGGACCCGGCCATGTCATACGTCACGACCGTGGCCCAGGCTTGGGCGGGAAGCAACGCCAACGCCACAGGCAGACCCCAGTACCCGGTGTTCCCCATGGAGGCCCCAAGCAGCAACACCCGGCTTGGGAGGCACCGCCGCATCGGGGGCAACGCCACGATCGCCAGGGTGAGCAGGGGGACCAGCAAACCCAGCCCACCGACCTTAAGCAGGGTGTACGAGAGCGGCGAACGGAGGAGGAGGCCTGCCAGGCTGATCGGAACCCCCCAGCGAACCAATGCGGGTGCCAAAACAACCGGAAGCCAGGGAAACCCCATTCCCAGCAACACCCCCGCCGTGAGGCAGGGGAACAACTCAAGGGGGAGACGCGTCACCGTGGAGCCCACTAGCCCCCCTCGCTTTTTCCCATGGTGACAGATGTGGGCAACCCACGGCACGAGCCCAGGCTCGGCGGCCGGAAGTCAACCAGAGGGAACACTTGACGCCCACCCCC
>JBKCVY010000081.1:0-1692 GCA_046317475.1 Cyanobacteriota bacterium
CTTGGAAGCCGCCTACAAGGAGGCCCTGGAACGGGAGCATGGAGTGGTATTCAACGAACTCAAAGTGCTCACCAATATGCCGATCGCCCGCTTCGCCGACCGACTGCGACAACAAGGATTGTTGCAAACATACATGGAACATTTAAGATCCAATCACCACCCCGCCAATCTCCCACGGGTGATGTGTCGGACCTTGATCAGCGTTGACTGGCAAGGGCATCTATACGATTGCGACTTTAATCAGATGTTGGGACGGCCCGCGCCCATCGGAACCCATCTCAGGGATTTGTTGGTCGAACCGCCAGCGGGTGCGCGCATCAACGTGGACGACCATTGCCATGGGTGTACGGCTGGGAACGGGTCAAGCTGCGGTGGCGCCCTCCTGACGTCCTCCGTCGGGCCTCAGGCCTGAGAGGATGCGTTGTTCGGGACAGGCGTGGAAGGGCCATTCACACTTTGGGCAAAGAGCCGGCATCCAATCTGCAGGCTTCCCTCATCCAGACGCCGGCCGATCCGGAGAGCCATGGCTTCCTCTTCACGGTTGAAGGAATCTTGCTGGGTGGTGATCCAGTCGATTTCCTCCTGGGTGATGATGCCGGTGGACAGGGACTCCAGGTAAACCTCACCCAGGTTCATGGCGAGATCCATGGCAGCTGCGACGGTGGCGGCATCGTATGGGGGAAGGTGTCTGACGCCAAGGCTGGATCCGCAAACGCTTGCGGGACTTGGCCCGGGATGGTTTGGGGTGGGCTCACGGGAGGATGGCGACGCCCCCCGCAGTGGGGGGGGGGGGGACGGAATCTTCCGCTTCAGTTAAGATTGTGACGGTCGCAACAGAGCGGTGTACGAAAACCATCCTGTCCTCCACTCCCTGGAGGTTCAGCTGCAGTTCCTCAAAGATCAATACCGATCCCAGCCCTCCGAGCAGAGCCGCTACGCCCTTGTTCGTCATGAGCAACTCCTCGACCAGTGGGCGCCGTTCTGGCGGATGGAGACGCGTTCAGTTTTGTGAAGGTTTGACGTCCCCTGATCTCCCCCCTGCAGAAGAGACCTATACCAGTGAAACCGACGTAACCTATCCCCGTCGGCTCAGAGCGCCCCTGCCTGGCAGCTCCGGAGAAGCCCTCACCCGCCCATGTGAGGGCTTTTCTGTTTGTCCCCAACAGCCGCCCTGATCGGTCTCACCACAGTTCCAGCCGGGGTGGGTTGACATCCAACCGCCAGAGTTGACGACGGGTTCGCAGCAGTTCCTGGCCGACAATGGCCCCCACCCCTAACCGTTCAAACACGGAATTGGTGAGAATGATGGCTTCCACGCTCTGCCTGAGGGGATCCGCCGGACCCAGGCCAAGCCCGAGGACCTGCTGGCGCCGTACCCATTGCTCGCCGCAGACGCCCACTAGGCGGGCCGGTTGACTGGCCCGCAGTGGGATCAATTTGGCGGCAAGGGCTTCCGTGAGAAAGAGGCCCTCCGCTCCCGTATCGGCCAGGGCCAGCACCTGGCCGATCCACTCTCCCGAGCGTGAGCGACCCCGCAGGGGCACCAAGGGCACCCCATGGCGCCAGGCCAATGCGAGACCCCGGCGCTCGCCCCCCCTGGACGGGCGCCACACCCGCACCGGAGCTCCCACCACGACGCTCGCCCCCACCGCATCCACCACACCACGCTGTGGCTTCCACACGGACACGCCC
>JBKCVY010000082.1:0-9273 GCA_046317475.1 Cyanobacteriota bacterium
GCCTGCTCCAGCTGGTGGCCATCCTGGGGCTGATGGTGTGGATCGATTGGCCCCTGGCCTTGGCAACCATCGTTCTGGCTCCCCTGGTCGCCGTGCTGGTGAGCGCCTTTGGAGCCCGGGTGATGGCCGCCGCGGAGCGCAGCCAGCGGAATGTCAGTCAAGTGGCCGCCCTGCTGGGGGAAGCCATCACGGGCCTGCCCCTGGTGAGGGCCTTTGCCGCCGAGCCCTGGTTGCAGCGACGCTTTGATGAGGAGGTGGATCTCCATCGGCGCGCCCGTTACGACACCTTGCGGCTTCAGGCTTTGCAACATCCGGTGGTGGGCTTTATCGAGGCTGCGGGCATCCTGTCTGTCCTGTTGATCGGCGCGGCTCGCATCCAGGCGGGAGGCTTGAGCGGCCAGGGCTTTGCCAGTTTCATCACGGCCCTGTTGATGTTGATTGATCCGATCTCCCACCTCACCACCAACTACAACGAGTTGCAGCAGGGCCAGGCCTCCCTCAACCGCCTGCGGGCAATCGAACGCGAGCCGGTGGAACCGCCAGACCGGCCAGACGCCCAACCCCTGACGCACGTGCGAGGGGAGCTGAGGCTGGAGGCCGTGCGATTTGGCTACGATCATGCTAAGCCCGTCCTGAAGGGGATTGATCTCCACGTGTCGCCCGGCGAGGTGGTGGCCCTGGTGGGACCCTCAGGGGCCGGGAAAAGCACCCTTTTTTCCCTCCTCCTTCGGTTCAACACCGCCCAGGCGGGGCGTGTGCTCCTGGACGGCCAAGATCTGGCGGATCTGCGGGCGCGGGAGCTGCGCCGGGCTGTGGCCCTGGTGCCCCAGCAGAGCAGCGTGTTTTCCGGCACGGTGGCCGAGGCGATTGCCTTTGGCCGCCCCGCCTCCATGGAGGCCATCCAAACTGCGGCCCGGCTGGCCAACGCCTCTGGCTTCATTGAGGGGCTTCCAGAGGGCTATGCGAGCAGGGTGGAGGAGCGGGGCGCCAACTTTTCCGGCGGCCAACTGCAGCGTCTCGCCATTGCCCGTGCCGTGTTGGGCGATCCCGCGGTCCTTTTGCTGGATGAGGCCACCAGCGCCCTGGATGCGGAGGCGGAGGAGGCCGTGCAACAGGGTTTGCGGCAGGCGATGCGAGGCCGCACCGTGGTGGTGATCGCCCACCGGCTCTCCACGGTGCAGGGGGCAGATCGCATCCTGGTGTTGGAGGCGGGCCAGATTGTGGAACAGGGCAGCCACGCCATGTTGATGGGCCGGGGCGGTCGCTATCGCGATCTCTGCCAGCGTCAATTCATCCACATGGATCAGACCCAGACCTGAGGTCAAGGACTACATTGACCCTGGTGAACCCAGTCAACTCCTGTGCAGACGCCTGATCCCCAATCCCAACAGTCCCCCGTGCTCACCTTTGAGGGAAAGCGGTACGACCTCAACAGCCTGCCCGATGAGCTGAAAGAGCTAGTGCGTGGCATGCAGGTGGCCGACGCCCAATTGCGTTTTCAGGAAGACACCCTCAAGGTTTTGGCTGTGGGACGTCAGTCGATGGCGATGCAACTGAATGAACGCTTGAAAAGCATTACTCCCCTTGCCGAATAGACGTCAACGCATTGTGGGGCAATCGACAGCAAGAGTCTGGTCTCACGATTGCCTCTTTGATATGAGCCCTGGATGTTGTTGCATGAGGTTTGCGAAAAGATAGTTTGCGTAGTAGGTGCGGAAATGAGCTTCGTCCTTGTAATGCGTTGCATAACAATAATTGCTGTCGCATGTTCTTGGATCGACCCCGTCCCAGAGCACACGGTTGATGCCATCGGACCATTCGTAAAGCAGATGAAAATCCTTTAATCGTTCCGATCGATATGGCGAAGCCGAGACACGGCAACTTGGATCCAGTTTTGTTTTGTACCATTGCGGAAAGCAATACCCCTCAACAGCCCCTTCAAGACCATTGAATCGTGGTCCATTAAGATAAATTACGACCTTAGCTCCCTTGCCGATGAGTGTTTCGGCCAATGCGATGAGACGGCGTAAATATGCTTCTCTTGCAGCCGCAATGCTTCCTGATATGGCCCTGGTGTCTTGAGTATTGAAGTAATTTCCAAGATAACTGCCAATAAACACAATATCCCCCAGCTTTATCTGTGACTTGATTGTTTTTTCTGCTGTTCGCTGTGCCTGTTGACAGGTAGCCGAGAGGGATAGCTTCTGGTGAACTCCTTGCACTCCCTCAAGGGCTGGAAAGGCACAGGCGTTTCCCCAAACACCTCGAAAGGAATAGGAGTTTTTGTTGGCAAATGCCGAAATGGCCGGGGTAAATTGCTCGATCTGGCTATCTCCCAAAACATAGATTGTTCGCTGATTGACAAGTCTTTTTGTGCCACACCGTTCGGGAAAATATGATGCCACCGAAGGATCATCAAACACGTTGCAAACTGGAGCACTTTGGCCTTCAAGGGTCGAGTATCTGAGTTCTAGATCATTCCTTTGCCCAAGAAAAAGTGCTTCTTTCCAGATCTTTGCCAAGAGTCCAATCAGTAGCGAACTCGCCAATGAGGCCAGCAAGGCAATGCCAATTGTGGCCTGCTGCGTTGTAGGCCAGTGCGCTGTTCTGAGGGGACTTTCAACAAACTTGTAAGATAAAGTAGCTACTACTACGATGAAAAGAAGTTGGAATGGGATGGTTTCTGGATGAATGCCAATGGTCCAACGGCTGAGTGCAAGTATGGGCCAATGCCAAAGATAGAGTGAATACGAGATGAGCCCTATCGTTACCATGCCTCGAGCTGATAGGAGGCGATAAGCGGGATCTCCTGGCCGAAGCGATACGATCAACAAGCATGTCAGAGCTATGCATATGATGGTTGCTGTTACTGCTTGTGTGAGCGGAAGAAATAGGGTGGCAATGAGTCCAACGAACACCAGAAGAGCCGAGGGCAACCAAGGCGCCCTGGCTGTCATTCGCGCTGTCAGCAAGCTGATCAAACAACCACTTGCCAACTCCCAGAAGCGGCTGGTTAGCAGAAAGTAGGCATGGGGTTGGCTACGTGGATAAATCACCACAAAGGCGAGAATAGAGAGAAGGAACATGGGGATCAGTAGACCCAGAAGTCTTTTTGATCCAGAGATAGAATTTCTCCCAAAACCTGTCAACCAGACCAGCAGAGGGAAAAGGAAATAGAATTGCTCTTCAATGCCTAGAGACCAGGTGTGAAGAAAAACATTGAGGTCGGCTGAAGCGGCAAAATAATCTGTCAGACGAATGACTAAGTAGATATTGGAAAAACCAAAAACAGAAGCGATTCCGGTGAGAAGAGATGTGCCTGGATTTGGATCAAACAGACAAATGCCCACACTGCTGATAAGCACCATCACCAGCAGGGCCGGCAGAATGCGTTTGACACGCCGTGCATAAAATCCGAGTAAAAAATCTTTCAGATCTTTAGCCGGATGGCGGCGGAGCGAGTTAGTAATGACAAATCCAGAGATGACAAAGAAAATATCTACGCCCAAGTATCCGCTTGGCAAGATATTTTTATTGAAATGATTAGCAATGACCGCGATCACGGCCATTGCTCTCAATCCGTCGATTTCAGGCCTGTAGCCCAAGCTTTGCGTGGTGATAATCCAGCCAGGCATCTGCAATGGATTATCTCACGCATCAATTCGCGCGCAGGTCCTCGAAGCGAAAGACTTGCTCGCTGACGTCGTCCCCCGTAGAGGAGGCCCGCACCACCCGTTTGGCCAGAACCCAGGGGCCCCCTTCGCCGAGGGGCACGAAGCTGTCTTCAAAGACCGATTCACCGCCCTTCGCGGTGCCCGTGGCGGGATCGCTGTAGCGGCTGCTGTAGGTGTGGCTGAGATAGCCCTGCCCCGTTTCGGTGACGCTCTTGGTGAAAATCGTGACCACGGTGCCATGGATGTGGCGGTGCACCATGGTCACCACATTGTCCTTGATCCGGTAGCGGTCCCCAGCACTTTTGCCACCCACGATGACCTCGGTTCCAACCGCGTTGGTGTCGCCAGCGGTGAACGTGTTTTCTCCGTGGGTCTGCTCAAAGCTGCGGCGTACCCGGTGGATGGCCACTTCCCAGAGCTGGGAGGCGATGGCCTTGTGGACCTCAGGATCGTCAACCCCCTCCACTGTGGCTTTCATGTCCGCTCCCACCTTGAAGGTGCCTTCCACCAGCCGTCCCCCCTGTTCCCAGAGGCAGCGCCCCTGGTACCCGCCAAACCCGGGTTCCCAGGTGTAGCGATTCTCATAGGCCGCCCGAAAGGCGGTTCGAAGGTCTGTGCCCGCGGGCGGTGCGGCCTCCAGCGTTGGGGACATGGGCTCCAGAGAAAGGAATGGAGTAGCCAGCTTAAGAGCGCAAGCCCAGGATCCAGATCACATTGCTGCCCCCATCCCATCCCATCCCATCCCATCCCACCAGGGAGGGCCCAGAGGAGAACGCTTGGGGATGGAACCACCTGTCCTTGTTTGGGAGAGCACACCATTGTGGACATCAGGCCGCACCGTCAAGCGTCGCGCCCCAACGGTTGGTTGGAGGCGACTCTGGCTTGGATCAGGGCGCCCGTTCAGGAGCGGCCCCCATCAACTGTTGTTGGCGTTGGTCGTCGCCCATCTGCTCGTCGTCCAGGGCCTGGGGCCGCGACGCTCTTCAATCCGGTTGGAGGAGCCGTCAGTGCTAGCTCTGCCCTTGCGGCCCTAGCTGCGCATGCCTTGTGGCTATGAGGCATGCGGGCTTGGAACGGACGTGGTGATTCGGCAATTGCAACGGTGGTTGTGAGCACAATCACGGCAACAATCAGCATGGAATCACTGATTGGATCTAGTTGCAACATTCACCATGAATAACGAGGGGGATCCCCACCCAGGATTCCCTGAACCAAGTCTCCCCAAGGCATTCATGACGTCTTCCCTTCAGCACCAAACCACGGTGGTCTCCACCGGCAATTTCCCCTTTCCCACCAAGATCAACAAACTGATCGCCAAGCCCCTCCCTAACAAAATTGTCCGCTACGACGCTGGCGATGGTCCGAACAGCCATGTGACGCTGCAATGGAGTACGGGAATTCCGGCCAAAGACGCCACCACACGGACAATTTTAGCCTTGACACAGCCGATGTGTCTGACGAAAGAAGAAGTGAGAGGTCAAAAGGTTGAAAGTGAAATTACCCTGCCCCAGGGAGCGTCTGCTCTCCAAATCGTGCCGGGAGGCGTGTTCAATGCCCAGCTCCTGTTGAATTCTGGTCAGTTCAGCTATATGGGCTGGGACAGGCGTAAATCCTATGCGATAAATGTCACCTCTAATCTTGCGAAAAAGACAAGTGCGACAGTTGTAGCCGCGCCCGGAGGAGGCATCAGCGAGAGCGCTGCACAGAGCGTTGTCAGGTCGTTGACACGAGCAGATAACATCGCTGGTATGCCCAATGGGTTCTCGACATCGGAAATGAAAAAGAGCACCTTTCAAGAGAGTATGGGGCTTAGTATTGGAGCCTCATTCTTCTATATGGGAATATCAGGCGCCAACCAGTTTGCCTTTTCTTCGGAAAAATATCGTTACATGTATGTTTACACATTTGATCAGGCTTTTCTGGCTGTTGCGGCGGATGCTCCCTCCCGACCAGCAGATGCCTATACGGATCTAAAGGGCATCAATGAAGATGCTCTGTTTATTCGGGAAGTGAAATATGGCAGGAGGCTTTATGTGATCATGGAAAGCGAATATGAGCTTGAGAAGTATTCCAATGAATTTAACGGCAACTTAAATTGGGGCTTTGTATCTGCGAAGTTGAATGAGAAAAACAGTGCGAGCAGGGCTAGCGAATATATTAATATTCGCGTTCAGGCGCAAGGGGGCCAGGCTCTGGCGGTGACTGACTATGCGAAACTGCAGGACGTGTTGGACGGCTATTTCAAGTCCTCCTATGCCCAAAATGATCTTGTGCCATTATCTTATAAAGTGACTGACCTGTCGGGCAAGCCTGTTTCCCTGGTGGCCAAGGCCTTTTTGGATGGCAATCACTGCTTGAAGAGTAAGAAAGTACGAATCCGGTTAAAAGACATTGCCGTCATCCGCGAGGATGACGGCCAGGCGGATCGGAGTGAGCAAATCTATGGCAATCTCTTCGTGCGATTGTTCAATGAGAGCGGCAGGCAGGTGCTTGCTGACGGAACGGTGATGCCGGCGGGACCTTCCATTGTGCCGTCGGGCTCCATCTTGATTGCCAAGGAGGCGGCGCCATTGCGCTTGTCACAAATCAGATCGGAGCGTGACAGAAAACGATTTGGCGAGAATGACCAAGGTAAATCTTTGGACGTCAATCTCACTAGTCTGGACATGGTCTTTCAAGTCGATCCTGTTGTCAAAGAGCAGGACGACTTTGGCGATGACACTTTTGTCACGGATACCAGGTTGAGGAAGACCTTGCGGCGCATGTTGATCGAAGGCTCAACAAGTACCACGTTTGAATTCAGACACGATGCCTCCTTGCTGGAATTGACGGTGGAAATCCTGCCCCTTTAAGTCTTGCCCTGATCCATGCCCGCCACCTCGGCGAGCCGGGACCATCTCACCGATCCATTCGTCTGATGGCTTGGGGAGGGTGTGGGGCTGTCTACAGCAATCCTCGGCGGCGTAAGGCTTGCAAATCCGCCAGCCGCATGCCGCCATCGCTGGTGTCCACCACCTCCCCCCGTTTGCGCAGATGGCTCAGGATGCGAGAGGCGGTTTCCCGGGCCAAGCCGGAGAGGTTGGCCAGTTCGCGATGGGGCAAGGGTGGAATTGTCGCGGTGGCGGGAGCCTCAGGGGCTGTTTTGCGTGCCAGGTCGGCCAAGGTGACCAGCATGCGCGTGTGGGCGTCCGCGCCCCAAAGAATAAAGCGACGGTTCAAATCCCGCAGCCGTTGCGCCTGCAGCCTGGCCAACGCCAGCGCCAGACCGGGCTCCGTGCGGAGCAGGGCGCTGAAGGGGGCGGCCCGCAAGATGACCAGGGAGCAAGGCGTCAACGTGACCACATCGGCGGACCGCAACCCCATTGGACTCAGGGTGGCCATTTCTCCGCAGATTTCCCCTGTCCCCAGCAGGGCCAGGACCGTTTCCTCCCCGTTGACCCCCATGCAACGCACCTTCACCAAACCGGAGCGCAACAGGAAAAGCCCCTGCGATTCTTCCTGTTCCAGGATCAATTGTTGCTCTTTGTCCAGCGTGACCAGGCGGTGATTTTCGAGCAGTCGCGCCCTCTGCTCCGGTTCCAAGCTCTCAAAGAGGGCGATTCGGCCCAATTCTTCGGGCGGGAACGCCGGGCTCGAGCACATGGAACCACTGAGGTTTAACCCCATATTGCTGGCCCCCGGGATCCGCGGGGCCAGCCCTGTGCGACCTGTGTGAGCGGAGTCACGGACGCTGTCCAAAAAGCAGCTTATAAGCATGGAACCCGAAAGCATCGTCAAACCGTGTCGGGGCAGCGCTTGAAGCACCCTGGATCGTCAAGCGAGGGGGCTCCGCGTCACCCCGTTGCTCGAGCCTGCTCCTGGCCCCACCGAGCAGTTCGCCCCTGTCCCCCCCCCTGGCTGCCCTCCCTCCTGGTCCTGGTGGGGCTGGCCACCGTCCCCCATGACGCGGGTGCCCAGGTGGCGCCGGGGGGCTTGAACACGCGGGTCAATGGCACGGCCCTGGGTCGCTGCGTGGCTGGGGTCTGCACCGTTCAAGGGGGGGCGACGGCCGGCGGCAATGTGTTCCATCGCTTCAGCCAATTCGACACCCGCTCCGGCATCAAACGGGTTGATCTCGACACCCGCGGCCGCCGCAATGTGGTGGTGGGGGTGTCCCATGCCTCCGGCAGTTTTTTTGGCGCGCCCCTGCGGCTCAGCCAAGACGCCAACCTGTTTTGGCTTTCACCCGGGGGGATCTGGCTGGGCCAAGGCGCCCATGTTCAAGGGGCCACCAATCTGCTCCTCACCACTGCGGCTTCCCTGCGGTTTGGCCATCAGTGGTTTGATGCCCTGGGGGACCCCAGGCAGCCGATCACCCGGCTCGACCGGTCCCCCAGCCTCGATCTCGACCATCCCGACGAGGGGGGAGGGGCCAGGGCGGCCCTCGCGGGGGGTGGCGGTCCCATCGTGTTGGACGGTGGCCGTCTCACCATCGATCGCCATCTGCTGTTGGACAGTGGCCCGGGACCGATCCTTTCCCCGGCGGGGGGGAACCCGTTGGCCTTGCGCGCCGGCGGCAGCGTGCGCCTCAGTGGAGGACGTCTGGATCTGGGCCAGCTGACGGCCAGCGCCGGATCCACCGCGGAGCCGGGGCTGATGCGTCTCACGGCCACGGGAGCGGCCGCCGCCAGCGAGCCCGCGCTCCGGTTGCGCCAGGCGCGGATCAGGGGGGGGACTGTTCAGCTGCGGGGGGAGGGGACCTTGTCCCTGCACGATGTGGAGCTGGGGGCGGTTGCCGACCAGCGGGGCCAGGGAGGAGACCTTCGTCTGGAGACGGGCTCGGGCGGTGCGGCCCAACTCCGCGACGCCACCCTGCGCGGCCAGGTGGTCGCCATTCGCGCCGAAGGCGCGCTGGACGCCCGCAACGTCGTCATCCGCGCCGGCGACCCAACCCGGCCCGGAGCCAGCCTCCTACAGGCCGGCGGGGGCGCCACCCCGGGGGCGTCCTTGGCGCTGGAGAAGGCCGACCTTGAGGCCGGTGAGATCCAGCTGCGATCCGCGGGATCTATGGCGCTGACCGGCGTGCGTGCCGTGGCCAGCCCCCACGCCGCGACCGGGAGGATTGGGCTGGAGGCCGGCATGGGGGACGCCTCGCGGGGGACGATCCACCTGCGGCAGGTGCGACTCACCGGCTCGGACCTCCAGGTGGCGGGGAGCGCTGGCCTGTGGGGCGAGGACGTGGCGGTACTGGCCACCCCCCCCGGGAGAGAGGGCACCATCGGGTTGCTGGCGGGCCGCGATGGACAGGTGGGGCGCGGCGCCTCCCTGGATCTGCGCGGTCTCCTGCTGCGGGGAGACCAGATCAGCCTCCAGGCCCCAGCGGGCTTGAAGGGCCAGGGCTGGACGGTGGAGGCGCGGGGAACGGCCTCCACTCCGGGCGATATCCTCCTCCTCACCGGCACGGCGGAGAGTTCCCAGGCTGGAGGACCCGCCATCCTGACCAACGCGCGCCTGTCGGCCGACCGGGTGCGGCTTCGGGCTGGAGGGGGCTACAGGCTCCAACGGGTGGCGATTCAGGCCGGTCAGGGGGCGCGGCAATGGAGGCCGGAGGGGCTCATCC
>JBKCVY010000083.1:0-4489 GCA_046317475.1 Cyanobacteriota bacterium
GGTGTTGATGAATGTGGGCAATCCGGAGGAGGCCTTCCAACTGGCCGCCATTCCCTGTGATGGGGTGGGCCTGGCACGGCTGGAATTCATCATCGCCAATCAGATCAAAGTTCACCCGCTGGCCCTGCTGGAGCCGGAAAAGATCGCCAGCCCAGCGGAGCGGGAGACGATCGCCCAACTCACCAGCGGCCATGCCACGCCTGCGGAGTATTACGTGGATCTGCTCAGCCAGGGCATGGCGCGAATTGCGGCGGCCTTCTATCCCAAACCCGTCATTTTGAGATTTTCAGATTTCAAGAGCAATGAATACGCGCGGCTCTTGGGGGGCGCGGCCTTTGAACCAAAGGAGGAGAACCCGATGATTGGCTGGCGGGGTGCCTCCCGCTACGCCTCAGCGGCGTTTCGGGAGGCCTTCGCCCTGGAGTGCCAGGCCCTGCGCCGGGTGCGGGAAGCGATGGGGCTGGCGAATGTGATTCCCATGGTTCCCTTCTGTCGCACGCCGGAGGAGGCGGACCGGGTGTTGGCGGAGATGGCGCGCCAGGGGCTGGTGCGGGGGGAAGGGGGGTTGCAGGTGTATGTGATGTGCGAGCTGCCCAGCAATGTGGTGGCGGCGGAAGCGTTCGCTGAACGGTTTGATGGCTTTTCCATCGGCTCCAACGATCTCACCCAGCTCACCTTGGGACTTGATCGGGATTCCAGTCTCGTGGCGGATTTGTTTGATGAGCGCCATCCAGCGGTGAAAACGATGATTCGCATGGCCATCGAAACCGCCCACCGCTGCGGCCGCAAGATTGGCATCTGCGGCCAAGCCCCCAGCGACTATCCAGAGTTCGCCCGCTTCCTGGTGGAGTTGGGCATTGATTCGATCAGCCTCAACCCGGATGCGCTGTTGGCGACGCGGTTGCGGATTGCGGAGATTGAGGGGGAGTTGGAGGGGCGAGGGTGGTAAATCTTGCTAGTGAAGGGCTGCCAATCTTTTTCGAGAGCGCTGAATGATCCGCTGCGAGAGGAAACCGCTGATCATTCCACAGATCAAGAATACGGGTGAAAATGATAAAAGGGATCCCAATCTTAGGTAACTCAGGAAGAAACTAAGAGGAATAAAAAGAACAAAACCCACAGGAAGGAACGAAGAAAAAGCCGAGATCAATGGTATTAAATTCCACAGAAGATATGCATTTACTGCCCCAACAACCAAGCAAAGAGTGAGCATAGGACCTGGGCCACTTTGTATCCCCAATTGGAACCAATTATTGGATTCTGAGACCCAAAAGACTAGCCATGGCAGCAACCACAGCAACCAATGCGCCCAAATCCATTGTTCGGCCACCCGGCGGAGTTTCAACGGATCTGACGGGGACCAAGACAGCAGCCTAGGGATGAATCCCCCGTGGGCAATCTGCTTGGGCCGAGAGGTTCCATTCAGGCTGAAAGAGTGCTCCTTGGAAGATGAAACCACACTGGCCCGCAGGTTGATCCCAGGGGCCATCCTTTGCCGCTTCGGCTCCCGAACCACCACCTCATCAATCTCCTCCGCGATCGTCGCCAGCAAATCCCTGCGGGCCCGCAGGCGCCCCAGCAGGTCGCGGGAGTCCTGGAAGGTGGCGGGATCCCGCAGGCCACGCTTCAGCTCCACCACCAGGCGACTCTGTTCGTCAAAGCTCAGGGCGGCAGGGGTTTCGACCTGCTGGGACAGCGTCGCCAAGTAAGAGAGCGGCACCTCTGGCGGCGCGGGCAAGGGATCGGGCAGGGGCACGCCAACAGGCAGGGATTGAAGGGCGCGCGACAGGGCGATGATCGCCTCCACATGGCGCTCGCGGAAATCGATGAACTGCACCTGCGAAAGGGCTGGGGGCAACACATTCAGGGAAAGCCCATCCCGCACCAGCACAGGCAAGATGGGCCGTCGCAATTCAGCCGCATAGCCATACTCCCGTTGGCAGGCCGTTGAATAGAGCGCCGCTGAACTGAGCACAAACACAAACAGATCCGACGCCCGGATCCTGGCCAGGATCTGATCCCACCAAGCCTGGCCGCCCGTCAACTCCTGATCCAGCCAGACGGCATGACCCAGATCCTTGAGATCCTTGGCGAGATCGCTGGCAGGCCTTTGATCGTCACGGCTGTAACTGAGAAAGATTTGTGCCATGCGCAACAAACAGCCCGCGTAAAAGTGATGGCTTTCAATCTAGCTTAACCTGCCAATACAGCCTGTCAATCCAATGATACGATCGACCTTAAGGGCTCTCGCCGCAATCTCCCTAATCGGTCCGAGCTGTCTTGCCAAGCGTTTCCAGCTGTGTCGCTTCACTGTTCCTGCCGTCTTCCTACGGTCGTCTAGCGGTCTTCCAGCCGGCCACGCCGCAGACTCCAGTCATTCCGAGGCTTCCAGACAACGCTCTTCCACGCCAAGCCACCAGCCACCGCCACCACGACGAACTGTAAGGACATCCCATGACTCAGCACACAACGGGGCCAGCCAGCAATAACATTTGACTGTTGTTTCGTCCCTGGCCCAGATCCATGCCTTCCGGCCTCCGGGTGACACGGATCGATAAAATTCCCTCCGCTGGACTGCTTGCGTTCTACGTGAACGGAATTCCCCTCGCAGGCCTTCCCCACCGAGCCGCGCTGGAGCTGACGGTGGAATCGGGGGAGCTTTTACTCGAGCTGATCGGCACGGGATCCGTGCCCGTGTTCCAGTTGCTGGACATCGCCCCTGGCAGCACCGCGAGGGTGCAAATCGGCCGACGGTGGAGCATGGGGGTCAGGGATCCCAGCCATTACTTGCACGTCGATCGTCCCATCTCCGGTTTGCCGGATCGCAGCCTCCATCCCCTCAACCTGTCCGCCCATACCGCCTTGGAGTGGCTTCAGGAAAAACGGTCGCTGGGGGAGGGGATGACCCAGGTGCAGCTGACCTACCTGGGGCGCCATCGGTCCTTGCCGAATCCCGCCCAACCTTGCGCCTCCCCATCCATCCCCTCCCTTGCGGAACTGGGGGCCTTTGCCGCCTTGGGGCTCGGGCCCGACGCGGAGGAAGCCGAAGTGCGTGAGGCCTTTCGCCTCCTGACCAGCATTCACGCTCCTCCGCCGGGCGAACCCTCCCCAACCCTCACCCGCTTGGACGAGGCCTTTCGCGTGGCCATGGACGCAGTGGCGCGGCGGGTCCGGCCTGGGGTTACGGAAGTGGGCCGTTGACTGGGACCCTTGCGTTGGTGCCCTGATGGCCGTCCCCCGCCAATTGGCTGGCGGCCAGCGGGCGTTGCCCTACAACGGAGGACACCGCTAGGAGCACCCACCGCATGGGGAGTTGGCGCTTGCAAGCCCTCCGGCTGCCGCTGGACCATTCCAACGACGATCTTGCCGCTGCCATCTGTCATCGGTTGCGCATCCCTCCTTCCGCCCTGCTGGCACACCGCATCGTGAAGCAGAGCGTGGATGCGCGCCAGCGCGACCGCATCGTGATGGTGTACTCCCTTGATGTGGACTTGCGGCTCGAGGGCGCCGGTCTGGCCCGCTTCCAGCGTCGCGTCGCCAACGATCCGCAGCTGCGCCCCACGCCTGACCACACCTACCGCGTTGATGCCAAACCCGCCTCCGCGGCTCTGGCCAGCCCCCAGACGCGTCCCCTGGTGATTGGCGCCGGACCCTGTGGTTACTTCGCCGCCCTGCTCCTGGCCCAGCTGGGCCTGCGCCCCCTCTTGCTCGAACGGGGTCAAGCGGTGAAGCAACGCACGGCCGACACCTTTGGCTTCTGGCGAGGGGAGTGTGCCTTTCAGCCGGAATCCAATGCCCAATTTGGCGAGGGTGGCGCTGGGACGTTTTCAGACGGCAAGTTGTACAGCCAAATCAGCGAGCCTCCCGCCTATGTGCGCAAGGTTCTGCAAGAACTGGTGGACGCGGGTGCCCACCGAGAGATCCTCACCCTGCATCGTCCCCATATCGGCACCTTTCGCCTGGCGACGGTGGTCCGGGGCTTACGGGCCAAGATTGAAGCCCTGGGGGGGGAGGTGCGTTTCGCCTCCCGGGTGGACGGGCTGCTCCTGGCGGAGGATGGCAGTCGCCAATTGCGGGGTGTGCGCCTCGCCAGCGGCGAATGCTTGGAGGCCCGCCAGGCGGTGCTGGCGGTGGGTCACAGCGCCCGTGACACCTTCCACTGGCTCGAGCGTGAGGGGGTGGCCATGGAACGCAAACCCTTCGCCGTCGGCCTGCGGATTGAGCATCCGCAACGCCTGATCGATCACGCCCGCTGGGGCAAGGCCGCGGGGCATCCACGGCTGGGGCCGGCGGAGTACAAGCTGGTCCATCACTGCCCTTCTGGGCGAGATGTTTACAGCTTTTGCATGTGCCCGGGCGGTTGGGTGGTGGCGGCCACCTCCGAGGAAGGCTGCGTGGTGACCAACGGCATGAGCCAGCATTCCCGCCGCGAGCGAAATGCCAACAGCGGCTTGGTTGTGAACATCACCCGGGAGGATCTTGAGCCGTG
>JBKCVY010000084.1:0-2649 GCA_046317475.1 Cyanobacteriota bacterium
GTAGAAAAGAGCTGAGATACTCATGGCAAAGATACACATGAAACGGATGAAAAGATCAATTCCCTTCCCACGGTATTAAGCCACACCAAGAGAGAGCCGTGGGGGCGCTCCGCAAAGATTGGAAAATCAACGCGAAGTGAGATTGGATTGAATGCACTGGCTTCGACCGTTCGGCCCGTCGGGACGGCAGATGCTCCAACCTCGCGTCCATGGGCCCTCAAGAAGTAGAAGTCGGATCCATGCTCATGGGCCGGTTCGACCAGCCTGGACAAATCCGGCCGCGTGGCTGGAAAGGGGAGGACCTCAGGGCGTGAGTATCATGAAACCTGCTGTTGCGTCGCTGAACCGTGACCTTCCGCCCAAAGCGATTGGGCAAGGTTGGTCAGTTCTTGCTCTCCAGGGAAGGCTTCCAAAGCAACCCAATCCTGATCAAAGGTAGACAGGGTTGTAGTCGTGATATCTGTCGATTTCAACCTTGTCCAACACGGCGATGGCATCTTCCGTGAAGACGGCCAGGCTACAGTACAAGGAGATGAGAGAGGAAGCGATCGCCTTGCGGTGGATGCCCATAAATTTTACCGACAGCCCCATTACCCTCTCGCCCTACAGGCTTGGCTGGTAGAGACCGACGACACCCTGACGCTTCTCTCCCGTACGCAACAGGTACACACTGCTGCGTCCATCCCCAATCTTGACCTTGTCACTGGGGACCAGTGGCAAACCGCGCCAGGTTAGAAATGGAGAGCTGCGCCCAGAGTCCCTCCAGCACGCGGCGCATGGCTTTGCTGGATGGCAGCCGCTGGTGGAGCTGGTTGGCGTCGATGCCTCAACAGGTGCTTTCCTGTTGCTCTCGCAACGGCGCCAAGAACGTGTCGAGGGGAGGCAGTCCTGGCAGCGTGGTCATGGGGCCAGTCCCTCCGCGTTGAAGATCCCCTCAAACAGAGCTGTGCTGAGGTAGCGCTCGCCCGAATCCGGGAGTACCACCACGATGGTTTGCCCGGCAAACGCCTCCTCATGGGTAAGCCGCAGGGCGGCAACCACCGCCGCTCCGCTGGAGATGCCGGACAGGATTCCCTCTTCCCTGGTCAGACGTCGCGCCATGGCGATCGCCTCCGCGCTGCTCACTCGCTCCACCCGGTCCACCACCTCGAGATCAAGATTGTTGGGTACAAAACCGGCCCCGATGCCCTGGATCTTGTGGGATCCAGGACGAATCTCCTCCCCATTCAGGGTTTGGCTGATCACCGGACTTTCCGCGGGTTCAACGGCGACGGAGATCAGGGGACGACCCAAGGTGTGCTTGATGTATCGACTCACTCCCGTGATGGTGCCACCAGTGCCCACACCAGCGACGAACACATCCACCTTGCCAGCGGTGGCCTCCCACACCTCAGGCCCGGTGGTGTCGTGGTGAATTTGTGGATTGGCCGGATTGGCGAACTGTTGCAACAGCACATACCGCTCCGCATCCGCCGCCGCGATCTCCCGGGCCTTGGCAATGGCTCCAGGCATCCCCTTGCTTCCCTCCGTCAGCACCAAGTGCGCTCCCAAGGCGGTGAGCAATTTGCGGCGCTCCAGGCTCATGGTTTCCGGCATGGTGAGGGTGAGGGGAATTCCACGTGCCGCGGCCACGAAGGCCAGGGCGATGCCGGTGTTGCCGCTGGTGGGTTCGATCAAGGCCTTCCCAGGACCGAGCACGCCATCCCGTTCCGCTTGCCAGACCATCGCCGCTCCGATGCGGCATTTGACGGAGTAGGCGGGATTGCGTCCTTCGATCTTCGCGTACAACGTGACCGGGGCCTCTCCCTGGAGGCGATTGAGACGCACCAGGGGGGTGTGGCCAATGGACAGGCTGTTGTCTGCGAAGGGTGGAGAGGCCTGCCTGTGGAGCAGCGGGGAATGGTCCGTCAGTACGGTCGTCGCTGTGGTCATGGAAAAACACGGTTGGAGGGGTAGCCCTTGGCCCCGCGACAGCGCACGTCAGGGGGTTGGGCGGCGAAAGGAGTGGACCTTGTGCGGAGCTTCTTGCACTCAAAACCTGGGCCTGGTCCTCGGTTGTGCCTTTAACAGCCGCCCCATGCATTTTCGATTACACCACTCCTGCGCCTCTTGCTCCGGGAAGCGTCAGCCCTGGTGTGCGGTGGGTGGGCCGAGCTGCAGATGTGCGCTTGGGGATCCTGCCCTGTGGCGCCAAGCACATCTGGGGGTCACCGGCGCAGGGGCCACTGTCTACAAGGGACTTGAAGGTCCATCCGTTTTTTGGTCCATGACATTCATTGCTTCTCTGTTCACCCGGCGTCAACGGAGCACACCGCTGTTCCCTGTGCTGGGTCTTCTGGTTGGCGGCGCGTTGCAGCTCACGGTTCTGGGACAATCCGCCCAAGCGGGGATCGCCGTCGTCAGCCCGGCGGAGGCCGCCGCGGCCGCCCAGAGCGGCCAATGGAAGGTGCTGGATGTGCGTCCGGTGCCGGGCTTGGACTACATCAGCGGCCATCTCCCCAATGCGGTCCATCTCTCTGAACAGTCTTTTCGCGGGCCCAATGGAACGCTCCCCTACCAGATCTGGCCGGCGGCGGATTTAGCCAAACTGCTCAGCCGGGCCGGCATCTCCAACCGTGATCAGGTGTTGGTCTATTCCGACGGCACCAA
>JBKCVY010000085.1:0-3327 GCA_046317475.1 Cyanobacteriota bacterium
GAGTGAGGCCAACCTATCTCAACCGCCGGCGGCAAAGGTGCGGAGGAGGAGCACGGAAAGGAGCATGCCCGGCAGGAGGAGCACCACGAGGAGGCCCAAATCGTGAGGGGTCATGACCCTTGGCGAACAACGCCAATTCTAGGGAGATCGGCCCTCCTGGGAAGCGGGCTGGCGGGCGGCGGAGGGCCAGAGGCTGCGCAGGAAGGTAAGGAACAGGCCAAGCCCCACGAACGCGAAGGTGAACGTGGCCAGAAACGTCATCCCCACCACAAGGGTTTTGACCGCCGTGGCGATGCTTTGGGCCACCCGGCCGCTGTAGTGGGGCGGGTGGGCGGCGTAATAGGCCACCACCTTGCCGCTAAGCCCAAGGGCGAGCCAGGCCAGCCCGGCGCTGGTGAGGGCCCCCGTCAGGACACTGAGGGGGCCCTTGCGCGGCCCTATCGGTTCGCCGGTGGTGGGGAGGGGGGGAGACGGTTCGGTCATGGGGGGGGGCCTGCCTCCACCAGGGTGACACCCGAGTCCCGCAGGCCGCAGCACCAGCTCTCCAGGCCCGCCGCGGCCAGGATGGGGGCCAGCTCGCCCTGGGCGGCCGCCGCGGCCGCCGGGTTGGGATACAGGGCGAAGACGGTGGGGCCGGAGCCGCTCATGGCCGCCGCCAGGGGCTGGGGGCCATGGCGGAGGCCATCGAGGGCCAGGCCGACCGAAGGCACCTCCGGGGCGACGACGGCTTGGAGGTCGTTGCGTAGGGGGGGGAGGGGGCCTTCGCCCCGCAGGGCCGCCAGCAGGGGGCTATGCCGCAGCACCGCGCGCCGCTGCTCAAACTCCGCCTCCCGCGAAAGGTAGAAGTCGCCCCTCCACTCCCGGCAGCGGCCATAGGCCCAGGGGGTGGAGACCGAAACCCCCGGATCCTTGATCAGCAGCACTCCCAAGGTGGCGGTGGGGCCAGGCACCGCCTCCAACCGCTCGCCGCGCCCGAAACAGAGCTGGCTGCCGCCCTCCAGGCAAAAGGGCACGTCCGACCCCAGCTCCGCCGCGAGCTCGGCCAGGCTGGCTGGGGGTGTGGCCAACCCCCAAAGGGCATCCAGGCCCACCAGGGCGGCCGCGGCATCGCTGGACCCCCCCGCCAGGCCGGCGCCAATGGGGATCCGCTTCTCCAGGTGGATCTCCGCCCCCAGCGCCGCGCCACCGGCCTGGGCCCGCAGGCGCTCCGCCGCCCGGAGGATCAGGTTGTCCGGTCCCACGGACAGGTCGGAGCGGTCGCAGTGCAGGCGAATCAGCCCATCCGAATGGTCGCTCAGGTGCAGGGAATCGGCCAGATCCAGGGTCTGCATCACCATCGCCAACTCGTGGAAGCCATCAGGGCGCAGGCCCAACACCTCCAGGTGGAGGTTGATCTTGGCCGGGGCGAAGACGTGGAGTTCAGCCATGGGAGAGGGGGGCTGGCCCCCCGGCGTGTTGGGCGCGATTCAAGCTGGTGGCGAGCGCCACCCATTGGGCGGGGGAGAGGTCCTGGGGGCGGGACTGGAGCGGGATGCCCGCCTCTTCGGCGCCTTGGGCCAACGGGTGTTCCGGGACCAGCCCCGCCAGGCTGTTGCGCAGCATCTTGCGCCGGGCGGCGAAGGCGCGGCGGAGCAGCCGCTCCACGGCCCCGGCCAGCTCCGCCGGCAGGCGCCGCTCGGGCGGGAAGGGATCGAGGGCGATGACCTCGGAGTGCACCCGCGGCGGCGGTTGGAAGCATTGGGGCGGCACCGGACAGACGGCGCGGCAGTCGGCCAGCAGCCCCATGCGCACGCTGAGGGCGGAATAGGGACTGGTGCCTGGCGACGCCCGGATGCGCTCGCCGACTTCCCGCTGCACGAGCAGCACCAGGCGGCGGTAGGGCGGGGTGACGGGGCGATCAAGCCGGCCCAGGAGGCGCTCTAGCAGGGGGCCGGTGATGTTGTAAGGGATGTTGGCCACCACCTTGGTGGGGCCCGGCGGCAGCGCGGGCGGCAGGGGGATCGCGAGGATGTCTCCGGCCACCAGGTGGAAGCGTGGGGATGGGGCAAAGCGACGCTGGAGGCCCGCCACAAGATCCCGATCCAGTTCCACCGCCGTGATCGCCGCGGCGGGGGAGGCCAGCAGGGCGGCCGTGAGGGCGCCGCGCCCCGGGCCCACTTCCAGCACGTGGTCAGCGGAGCTGAGCTCGGCCGCCTCCACGATCTGGCGCAGCACGGCCTGGTCCACCAGCCAGTGTTGGGCGAAGCGATGGCGGGCGCGATGGCCGCCGAAAGCGGAGGGGGAAGCCACGGGAGCGGGACCACAGGACTCCAGCGTGCACCCGGATGGGCCCGGCGCCGGCCCCTTCCGCCGCGGGGGAGACGCCCCTTCGGCCGGTCAGGATGGGGGAAATCACCGGTGCGCCGCCATGGAGACAGCCAGGTTGGGGGGAGCGTTGACACTTGCTCTGCTGTGCGTGGCCGCCGCACCCGCTCAGGCGGACAGCCGCACGGCGGAATCCATCTGGAGCCAAAGTGACGCCCTGCAGCGGGCCACGGCCCAAGTGCCCCTGGCGGATCGGGATTCCATTACGGACACCCGTTGCCAGGAGGTGGGGGTGGGACGGATGGGGAGCCTGCCGCGCTACCGCTGCACGGTGTGGTTTGACCGCGCTCCCGCGCCGGCCAGACCCTGAGGGGCGTGGAGGGGAGCGGGGCTCAGGAGAGCCGCACCCAACGGACGGGGTCCCTGCGGGGGGGGAGGGGCACCAGGGCCGCCACGAGCTCCATGGGCCGGTCGGCCAGGGCGGGATGGGCGGCCTGCCAGCAGCCCCAGGCCCGCGCCAAGCGCCGCCGTTTGTCCCGCCGCAGGGCGCCGGTGCCATCGCCATCCCCATGGCCGGGCCCCCGGCCCTTCACCTCCACCAGCAGGAGGCGCCCAGGTTTGGCCAGCACCAGATCCAACTCCCCCCAGCGGCAGTGCCAATTGCGGGACACCAGGCGCCAGCCGCGGCCCCGCAGAAGGCGCAGGGCCCGTTCTTCAGCCCATCGGCCTTGACGCTGGGCGGGTGTGGACGGCATGGCGGCAGGGGACCCGAGGGAGTTTTGGGAACCCTGGAAGGGTTCCCAGGGGCTACCCCGGGGGGGGACGGTGGGTGGGGGCGGTACCGCCAATGGGGGGATCCAGAACCGCCTAGGGCGATGTCATCCCCGGATGGAGGGGCCGAAATCCAAAAAAATCGTGTAAGGTCTGAAGGAAATCTTCACAATTGAGCCCGCACCCATGTTCACCCTTGCCAAGGCCACCCAGATTTTTCCTGAAACCTTGAGCGCGGACGTGGTGCCGGCG
>JBKCVY010000086.1:0-3776 GCA_046317475.1 Cyanobacteriota bacterium
CTGTCATCTGCATGGGTCATGGCTGGCGAGATAGTAAATATTCATGCAAAGGAGCGACCTGGCTGTGGTTAATTGATCTATCGGGGGCCCTTTGGTTCGACTGGGTCACCTTAAGAAAAAAAGAACTTGCCTGAGCTAACAGGTCTCAAGCTCAATTCCCAGTGGGGTGGGGGGAGCTGGCAGGGATCAATCAAGGTCAGAGCGTCCACCGGGCCCATCAACGGACCTCGATCGTGGGGCCAGGAAGCGGCGTTTGGTTTGAGCGAGGCGGGGGGACGGCATGGCGATCTCCCCTCGGGGAATGCACCGAGCCGGTGGAAGGGAAGAGAGCTGCACGGGCCTTCCGGCTCAGCGGGGGAAGCGTCAAAGGGCGCTTGGAAGGCAGGTTTGCGAGCGCGGTGATCACGCCTTAGCCTTGGCGCCGAGACAACCAGGCCGAGAGATCGGAGGATCCCTGGAAATCCAGCAGCGCCTCAGCCAGATCTTCCAAGTCAGCCAGGGAAAGGGTTTGGATGTGGTTTTGCTGGTCGGGGGACAGGGAGCCAAAGCGACGTTTCAGCAGACGGAGAATCATGGCCGCGGCTTCTGTCTGGCGGCCTTCGATGCGTCCTTGCTGGCGGCCTTGTTGCTGGCCAACTTCCAGCCCCCGCCCAAAGATTTCCTTGTAGGCCACGCTGTTGGAGAAGTCTTCAAGTGTGATTCCGCCCATGGCGCAGATCTCGGTGATGGAGCGGCCGTTGAACCGTGAAAGCAGGATAGCGGCGATGACGTCATCCATTTCCCTCGCCAGGGGGGTGGCGGCGGCCTGCTCGCGGATGGCGGCGGAGGAAGCAGGCAGCTCGCCCTCCGGCAACAGCAGCAGGCCGAGGGCGCGCTGGAGTGGCGGGGCTGAAGGGGGCATCCGATCAGGAGCCAGCTCAATCCAAAGCACACGTTCCCGCAGAAATTCCGCCACTGGAACGGGATCGCCAAAGTTCAGGGTGCGCGAGGGGCAGATCACCAGAACGCGCCAGTGGCGCACGGGTTGTTCCTGACGGTATTGGTGGCGAAGGAGCAGGCCGCTGGCGTTGTAAAGGCGGAGAAAGAACTCGGGATTGGCGGCCATCTGGGCCTCCATAATCAACGCGGGCTTGTCCTGCAGGTGCTCTGTGGGCGGGAGGAACAGCCCATCGAGCCG
Source organism: Cyanobacteriota bacterium (assembly GCA_046317475.1). Taxonomy (GTDB): domain Bacteria; phylum Cyanobacteriota; class Cyanobacteriia; order PCC-6307; family Cyanobiaceae; genus Cyanobium. The sequence goes on from JBKCVY010000086.1 coordinate 1,178, forward strand.
CACCTCCCGCTCCTTGATCACCGGGGCACTGAAGGAGTAGCCCTCCATGTCGGTCAGCAAGGACGTAACCAAGGGCAGAAGGCGTTCGGTGCGATCCTGGAATAACCAGAAGAAGAGCTTGTCGCTGGCGACCAATGGGGGCGGTGGGAGTTGACCGCATCATTGCAGTGGGCGGGACTTCTTGCCCGGTTTGATTTCGTCAATCAAAAGACCAATTTACTGGGTTCACAAGAGAGCGGATTAATGATTAAAGTGAAGAGATCCTCTATGGCCATCAGAGTTCTAAACTATAGCACGCAGCAACCAATGATAAGCGATGGATCTTGTATCCACTTCATGAAGAAATTTTTTTGAAAGCCTGTCAACAGGTAATGTCAACAATGAGTTGTGATTGAGGCAAATGACACGGGCCGACATGCCTTAAGAACGAGCCCGTTGGGGCCTAACCCGAGTTTCCACTCCGTAGGCATCACTAACGAGTGGTGACGTGAGGGGCTCCTCCCCGAGTGCCGCCTGCCACTCAGTTTCTAATCAATAGGTGTCAGCAACAAGGGGTGATGACTTGGAGTCACCCCCCAGAGAGAGGAACAGCATTCTTCTGTTTCCAATCAATAGTTGTCACCAACAAATGGTGACCTGTTCTTCGGAACAGGCATTTTGACCTCTCCCCTTGGTGGGTTTCCAATCAATAGGTGTCACCATCAAGTGGTGACAGCGGCCCCCGAGAGGGCCTGCGGCGCAAGCGATCCGAAGGCCGCTTGCGCACCCCCCCACCCTGGCGGCGTGTGGGTGGCCTGTCAAGCCTGTGGAAAACGCTGAAAGCCGTTGCGCCGCGGGGCCGCGCGGCAAACGACGCAATCACTGGGGTTTTCGGCGAATCCAAGGGGGGTGCGCGGAATCCGAAAAGGCCAACAGCCCTGTCTCCGCAAGGGCTCATCCTCTCTGCCCATGCCGCGCACCCCCCCGATGACCTCGTTCCAGGCCCCCGCTTGCTACACCAGAGGGCCATGGGCTGTGACGAATGGCCGAACTGCTCCCAATCTCCCCCTCTCTTTCGCCTGAGCGGCGTCTGGATGTGGTGTTTGTTCACGGGCTGGGCGGGGATCCGATCACCACGTGGCGTAGTGGAGACGATGAGAGCACCTCCTGGCCCCACTGGCTGGCGGAGGAGTTTGGGACAAAGATCGGAGTATGGTCGCTAGGATATGCCGCCAGCCCCACCCGCTGGCGACGCTTCAGACGTCCATTCTCCTCCGGGCAGGATCCGGAAGCGGGCACCGCGATGTCGCTCGTCCGTCGTACGAGGAATGCCCTGGATCGGTTGGTGCTGGAGAAGATTGGCCAGCGGCCCGTCTGCTTCATCACCCACAGCCTTGGCGGGCTCTTGGCAAAAAGCATTCTGCGCGCAGCGGCGTACTCCATGGATGCCCCAGACCAGCTACAGGTGGTTGAGCGTTGCCGTGGTGTGCTCTTTCTTGCCACGCCCCACCACGGCTCGTGGCTGGCGAATGTGGCTGAGGACATCAAGCTGTACAGGCCCTCGGTAAGCACAAAAGACCTGAAGGCCGATGACGATCATCTCTTGGACCTGTATGAGTGGTATCGTGATTATGCTAACAGACACAACATACTCACACGCAGTTATTTCGAGAACCTGGAGACTTCGCCCGTGGGGGACGTGGTCTCGCGGTCATCAGCGGATCCAGGCGTGAGCGGACCATCGGCATACCCTCCTGTCCCGCTGGGGCGAAACCATCTGGAAATCTGTAAACCGCTCAACAAAGGCGATCAGGCCTACCTCGGCTCCAAAGAAATGATTAAGCGGATCCTCGAGGAGGCCTCAACTCAGCCAACCCCTGCGCACCCTTCGCCGACAGAGCAGCAACAAGCCCCACCCACCCCAGCGGCCCAGTCCACCGTGCTGGTGCGCTCCTTTCTCGCGGCTGGAGATGACAACGCCGACACCCTCATCGATCTCACCGACCTGTTCCTCTGCGCGGACGCCCGTGATCGCAGGCCCAAACACGCCGACGTCTGGTCACAGGAGCTGCCCGGCCGCTTGGCTGAAGCAGCGGCCACCATCCAGCGCCTCCCCCGTCCCGTTGTGTTGGCCGCCCAAACCCACCTCTCCATCGCCTGGTATCTGGGCACCCTTCTCCATCCCAAACGCGGAGTCCCCATCCTGCTGCGCCAACGCCAGCGCAATTCCCAGGATGAGCTATGGGATCCCAGCGAGCCGCGGCTGCCGTCGGGCGGGGCGGCATGGACATTCGATCGCATCGATCAGGGCGAGGGCACGGATCTGGCGGTGGTGGTGTCCGTCACGCACAACGCCCTGCCCGATGCGCAAGACGCCATCCGCGCCCTGGGACTTTCCGTGCGTGAAACGCTCCATGCCCGGTTTCCCAACCCCAACCAAGCCTCCATCCTGGATGGGGGCCATGCCCGCTGGCTGGCCGACGCGCTCACCACAACCCTCCAAGATGAGGTAGTGCGTTTACGTCCAACTCGACTCCATCTGTTTGCCACCTGCCCCAGTAGCCTGGCCTTCTTGCTTGGCCAAGATGCGGATCGACTGGGCCCCACCACGGTATATGAA
>JBKCVY010000087.1:0-5283 GCA_046317475.1 Cyanobacteriota bacterium
CCAAACACCACCACCCCCCCCACAAACCGCACCGGGGGGTGTTCTGAACCCCTGCCAGCTCATGGAGACGGGCCTGTTCGCGGGCATTCGCCCTTCGAAGGCCGCCTCGCATCCGCCAAGCCTGGCCCAACCTTGCACCCCTATCCCAACGGCTGACCCAACTCCACCGCCTCCAGGCCCACCTCCACGCCGACGTGTTGATTCGGCTTGCCGGTGATCAGCAAGGCATCCCGTTCGCGCACCGTGATAGCCCAGAGCCACTTCAGGAGCAGGCTGAGGCGATTTTCGTTGTCGGGCATGAAGGCCAGGTGGGCCAGCCCCCAGAGCAGCCAGCCGATCCAGCCTGATACCCGCACGCCGCGCAAATCCGCCACCGCATAGAGCGGACCCACCACCGCCATGCTGCCGAAATCAAACCACCGGAAGGGCTTAGGCTGTTCGCCCCGCAGCTGGGCCAGGATGGCCAGAGCCACCCACCCCCCCATCTGGACGGCCGGGCCGGCCATGCCGGGGAGGGGGTCGCCGGTGGCGGTGTGGGAATAGGAGCACAGATCCCCCACCACCCGGATTTCGGGATGGCCAGGGATGGAAAAATCCGGCGCCACAACGACACGGCCGCCCCGATCAACGGCGCAGCCCGTGCGCTCCGCCAGCAGCTGGCCCAGGTGGGAGGCGCGCACCCCCGCCGTCCAGCAGATGGTGGCCGCCTCCACCTCCACCTCCTCCGGTTGGCCCGCGGCGGGTTCGGTGAGGGTGGCCCGCAGGTGGCCGGGGGTGATCTCCCGCACCCGGGCCCCCAGCACCAGTTCCACACCCCGCTGTCTCAGGTGGTTGCCGGTGGCCTCCGAGAGGGAGGGCGGCATGGCGCGCAGCACCCGATCCCCCGGGTCCACCAGCACCCCGCGGCAGTCATCGACGGAGAGCTGGCGGAATTGCTCGCGGGTGATGTCTCGCAGCAACGCCACCAGGGACGCCGCCAACTCGCAGCCGCTCGGCCCGCCCCCCACCACCACCACCGTCTGCAGCACCTTCCTCCGTAGGGGATCGGGGCATTGCTCGGCGGCCTCCAGGGCATTGAGCACCCGGCGGCGAATCTCGTCGGCATGGTCCAGGATCTTCATCGGCGGCGCCAGGGCCCGCCAGTCCTCATGGCCGATATAGCTGCTGCCGGAGCCGGTCGCGAGGATCAGGTGGTCGTAGCGCAAGTGAGAGCTGTTGAACGTGATGGTTTGGCCGACAGGATCCAGATCCACCACCTCACCAAGCAACACCTGCACGTTGTCCGCCTTGGTGAAGAACTGGCGCAGGGGGATGGAAATGTCCGCCTCCGCCACCAGGCCCACGGCCACCTGGTAGAGCATGGGCTGGAAGAGGTTGAAGTTGCGCTTGTCCACCAGGGTGACGCGCACCGGTTGGTTGGCCAGTCGCCGGGCCGCCTTGAGGCCCGCGAAGCCCCCGCCCACAATGACCACGTGGGGCCAGGACGTCATGCGCTCGTGCGCGGGTGCGAGCTCAAGGAAAAAGCGCTCGGCGGCCATCATGGGGAGAATCACCTGCGCATCGTAGGGGCCATCACCTGGGGACACTCCCGTGCTGGCGATGGGAGGAGTTCCAGAAAGGAACGGGGTGAAAGCTGTCAGGAAATCCCCATGGCCCTTGGGCCAAATATGTCGAATCATGAGGGCGGCAAGGGGTGGCTGGCCGCCTTCACCAATGTGGAGCAAGCCACCCGGCCGGCCCTTCCCCAGAGGCTTCCGGGTGGTTTGTTGTTTCACTGATTCCCATCGGGGCCATGCAGGGACTCCTCCCTCCCCTCAACGATCACAACCTGCCCTGGATGGACACGCTCCATCCGATCGTGGTTCACTTCGTGATCGCTATGGCGATCATCGCCGTGATCTTTGATTTGATCGGCGTCTGGGCTCGCAAGCCGAATCTCTTTGAGGTGAGCTTCTGGAATCTGCTCTTCGCCACGGTAGCGATTTTCGTGGCGATCATCTTTGGCCAGGTGGAAGCCGGCCTGGCCGAGCCCTACGGCGCCTCCCGGGCCATCCTTAACTGGCACAGCACCCTGGGCTGGTCACTGGCGGGGGTGCTGTCGCTCCTCACGGGCTGGCGCTACGTGCTCCGCGGCCGGGATCCCCGCCACCTGCCCTGGCCGTTCCTCGCCGCCGGAGGGGTGCTGGCCCTTCTGGTGGTGGCGCAGGTGACCCTGGGCAACCAGCTGGTGTGGGTGTACGGATTGCACACGGTGCCCGTGGTGGAGGCCCAGCGGGCGGGGGTGGTGGGATGAGCGCCGCTCCGATCGAGCAGCTGGCCACCCGCCTCGGCCCGAACGACCTGCCCTACGCCCTGCCCATCCACCCCAACCTGGTGCATTTCACGATCGGGTTGTTCGTGATCGCCATCGCCTTCGACATCGCCGGGGCGCTCTATCCGGTGGAAAAGCGGGTGTTTCGCTTTCTGGCCCTGCCCGTCACCCGGGAGGGTCTCCATGATGTGGGCTGGTACAACCTGCTGGCCTGCGCCATGGTGAGCTTTTTCACCGTGGCCGCCGGCCTCTACGAGATGTTGCTGGCGGTGCCGTTGTCTGGCCATATCAGCACGCTTGGGCTGGAAAGCATGGCCACCATGCTTTGGCATGGCGTAGGCGGGGTGGCGATCCTGCTCGCGATCGTGGCCATGGCGATCTGGCGGGGCTGGCAGCGGTTTGTCTGGCGAAAGGACATGGGGCGCCAGGTGCAGTGGCTCTACCTGCTGGTGGGTTTGGGCCTGTTCGGGGTGATGGGCCTGCACGGCACCCTTGGCGCGGAGTTGGCGGCTGAATTCGGCGTGCATGTCACCGCCGACCAGCTCCTTGGGGCGGGGCTAAACCCGAGCGACATTCTGCCCTGAGGCCCCACGCTGGCCTGGGGCGCGCAGGGCCTCAGGCCGGTTGGATGGCAAACCAATCGAGCCGCTCCCGCTCGCCCTGGGGGTTGATGCGCGCCAATTCGATGCCCCTCACCGTGCCGTCCTGGGCGTACCAGGGATCCTCCCGCAGGGCGCTGAACACCGTGCGTGCATCCTCCAGGGTGGCGTAATCGCCCACATGGACCACACCCCAAGCGTCATGGGTGTAGATGGCGAATGGCATTGTCTGGGCCAGGAAGGGCGAGTCCCATCTTTTCAGAATGGGTCACAATCACGGCCATGGACCTGCACGCCGACCTCCGCCAACCCGTGGCGCTCGACACCACCCTCCTGCCTTGGACGCCCTCCCCCATGGCCGGGGTGGACCGGCGCCCACTGGATCGTCAAGGCGGGGAGGTGGCCCGTGCCACCTCCATCGTGCGCTACGCCCCTGGTAGCCGCTTCCCGCGCCACGGCCATGATGGTGGCGAGGAAATCCTGGTGCTGGAGGGCACCTTCGCCGACGACCAGGGCACTTACCCCGCCGGCACCTACCTGCGCAACCCCGCCGGCTCGAGCCATTCGCCGTTCAGCGAGGAGGGCTGCACGCTGCTGGTGAAGCTGCGCCAGATGCACCCGGCCGATCAGCGGCGCCTGGTGCGTTCCACCGCCACCGGGCCATGGCAGCCGGGGCTGGTGGCGGGCCTGGACGTGATGCCGCTGCATGCTTTCGGCTCCGAGCACGTCGCCCTGGTGCGCTGGGCGCCAGGAACCCGGTTCCCGCTCCACGGCCACGGGGGCGGGGAGGAGATCCTGGTGCTGGAGGGCACCTTCAACGACGAGCACGGCACCTATCCGGCGGGGCATTGGCTGCGCAACCCCCCTGGCAGCGTCCATCAGCCCTGGAGCACGGCGGGTTGCACGATCTGGGTCAAGACGGGCCACCTGCCGGCGACCCAGGACCCGAGCAGCCGCGCACCGGCGTGAGTCAACTTCTGCACGGCTTCAGTGGACTCTCCACAGGGGTTGTCCGTTGACGTGCTGGACGAAGTGGGGGAATCGGCGACCAGTGGCAGGCTGGATCGAGTTCCGCTGTCTACCGGATGGCTCCGCTCCAGCGGTCGCTGGTCCTGATGGGCCTGGCCATGGCAATCAACGCGCCGCTGGCGGCGGACCTGCCCGCCGGCGCGGCCCCTGCCGCCCACGGCCGGGCCACGGTCCTCTCCATCGGCGATGGCGACACCTTGCGCGTGAGCCAGACCGGCGAGACCGTCACCATCCGCCTGGCCTGCATTGACGCGCCCGAGCTGGCCCAGAGCCCCTGGGGTCAGCACTCCCGCGCCTATCTGACCCAACGCCTGCCCATCGGTCGGGACATCACGATCCTGCCCCACACGATCGACCGCTACGGCCGCACCGTGGCGGAGGTGATCAGCGACATCAACATCAACATCGCCATGGTGGAGGACGGCCAGGCCTTCGCCTACCGCCGCCACCTGGCCGGCTGTGACGCGCGGGAGTACCTGCAGGCGGAATACCGGGCCAGCCGGCATCGCCATGGGGTGTGGCAAGTCGAGGGTGGCATCACGCGCCCGTGGACGTTCCGCCGGGGGCAGCATCGCTAGGGGGGAATGGATCCACCCTGGGACGAACGTGGAGGGAGGGAGTCAAGTCTCATGTGCATCCCATACATTGGGCAATCGTCATCGGTCGCTGCGGGTTGACAGCGGCAGTGCCTGGCCCTTGCCCAAGCGAGTCCCAATGACCTGACCTTCAGCGAAAAAATTCAAGCCAGGCGCCATCGTCACTAACACGCACACCGCTTGTGACGTCCTCCTGCCTGAATCGCAGTTTTATCTCCCCTGTCTTCTTCAGCAGCTTTAGGACCATGCCCATAGCATTTCCGTACCGCACCGTAGAGGCCGCCGCTGCGGCAAACGCTGCCGAATTTTGCCAAACTTTGTCGCAGGACAGATCGGATCCGACGGAACGCTTCAGGTCTTGAGGCCAGTAACGTTTGGTCAGATGGTACAAAATGTCTCCCTTCTGAGGGGGCAATTTGGCAGGAGGTGGGACCCATGGGAACACGAGTCTGATTGGCCTTCCTGCGGTGTCGGTACAGTTGGCCCGGCATGAAAAGGCTTTGCAAGTGCGAAGGCCCTTCGTTTATCGAGCTGGGCGAGTTTGTTTGTTAAACTCCGTGAGGATCGACGTGGAGGACTGGCTCACCACAGGCGGGGATGGATGAACGGAGGTAAGTAGACAGATCTTGGATGAACGGCGAACCTGAACTGGTGCCTGCGTTACGATTCACAGCTGGTTTCGCCGCGGAAGATTGCTGCTTGTAAGTTTATCTGGATTATCGCAAGTATAGCTGATTTGATATTGGCA
>JBKCVY010000088.1:0-3561 GCA_046317475.1 Cyanobacteriota bacterium
CAGGCGTCACGCGCCCAGTTGCGCGCTCGCCTCCCCCGTCGCACCGGCCGCGGCGTGGCCCTCTCTCGCCAGGGGGGTGGGATCGGTACGCGGGGGCCGGGGGAAACCCAGTTGGAAAAGGATCGTCGGGCGATTGCCCGCCGCATTGATCGCCTGCAGCGGGAGGTGAAACGGCTGGAGGCCCATCGCGCCCGCCTGCGCCAGGCCCGGCGTGGGGTGTGCCGTCTGGCGCTAGTGGGCTACACCAATGCCGGGAAGAGTTCCTTGCTCAATGCCCTCAGCGGGGCGGCTCCAGAGGATGGGGTGCTGGCCGCCAATCAGCTCTTCGCCACCCTGGATCCCACCACCCGCCGGCTGAACCTGGAAACCCAGGGCCGAAGCCGTGAGGAGCCGATCCTGCTCACCGACACGGTGGGGTTCATTCACGAGCTGCCGCCAGCGCTGGTGGAGGCCTTCCGTTCCACGTTCGAGGAGGCCCTGGACGCGGACGGATTGTTGGTGGTGGTGGATCTGGCCGATCCATCCTGGCCCGAGCATTTGGCCGCGGTGCGCGCCATCCTCCGCGAATTCCACGCGGAGCGGCCGCAACGGGTGATTGGCAATCAGATCGACCGCTGTCCGGCGGGAGAGTTGGAGCGGGCGCGGGCCCTGGAGCCGGACATGCTGTTTGTGTCCGCCACGGCGGACCTGGGCTTGCGTCATTTGCGCCAGTCATTGGTGGCTTGGGCGGAGACCCTCGCCGCTGTGACAGGATCGAACCATTCGTTCTTCCCTGCCATCCATGCTCCTGCAACTCGGGGACACCGTTCCTGATTTCACCCAGGATTCCCAGCTCGGCCCGATCAATTTCTACGACTTTGCTGACCAGTCGTGGGTAGTACTGTTTTCCCACCCCGCCGACTACACGCCGGTGTGTACCACGGAGCTGGGAGAGGTGGCCAGACTGCGGCCGGAATGGGAGAAGCGCAATGTCAAAACATTGGCCCTAAGCGTCGATTCTGCTGAGAGCCATAAGGGCTGGATTGCCGATATTAATGACACGCAAAATACTACCGTTGACTATCCAATTCTTGCCGACGCTGACCGCAGGGTTAGTGATCTTTATGGGATGATCCATCCCAATGCCCTCAACAATTTGACCGTCCGTTCCGTGTTCATTATTGACCCGGACAAAAAGCTCCGCCTGCTAATCACCTATCCCGCCAGCACGGGCCGAAACTTCGACGAGATCCTGCGCGTCATCGATTCCCTTCAGCTCACCGACCATCACCAGGTGGCCACCCCAGTGAATTGGAAGGACGGTGAGGATTGCGTGGTGGTGCCCTCGATCCCCACCGAGGAGGCCCGGGGCAAGTTTCCGAAGGGAGTGACGGAGATCCGCCCCTATCTCCGGCTGACACCCCAACCCAACAAGTGAGTGGTGCCAGCGATGACACAGTGGTGGCAATGGCAGCCGAGCGCTGCCCAGGATGTCTCCAACAGCTTCGCGGTGATCGGGGTGGGTCGCTTTGGCAGCGCGGTCTGCCGGGAGCTCATTCGTGCCGGGTCGGAGGTGTTGGCCATCGACCTCAACTCGCGGGCGATTGAGGAGCTGCTTCAGCAGGAACCCGCCATCGAGGCGCGGATTGTGGATTGCACCGATGAGGAGGCGCTCCGGGCGGCGGGCACCCTCGATGTGGGCACGGTCGTGGTGGCGATTAGCGAGCCGATTGAGGCGAGCATCACCGCCACCCTCATCGTCAAGGACGCTCCCCAAACACGGGTGAACCAGGTGATCGCTCGGGCCACCAGCGATCTGCATGAAAAAATGCTGCGTCGCGTCGGGGCCGACAAGGTGGTGTTCCCCTCCAAGATGCAGGGGGCCCGCCTTGGCCAGGAGCTGGTGCGCCCCAACCTCCTGGAACGGTTGCGGTTGGATGATCGCAACAGCATTGAAGAGATCAAGGTGCCGCAGGCGTTCATCGGCCGCTCCCTGCGCGACCTCAACCTCCGCAAGTCCTACAGCGTCAATGTCCTGGCCGCCGGCCCCGCCAACCAGCTGATGGTCAACCCACCGGCGTCCCACGTGCTCCGGGAAGGGGAGGTGTTGGTGGTGATGGGCAGCGCCGAGGCCCTCGAAGCCTTGCCAAGCCGCTGACGCCGATGTGGGTTTTGGGGTTGATGAGCGGCACCAGCGCCGATGGGGTGGACGCTGTGTTGGCCCGCTTTCAGGGGTCCCCGCGCCGGCCCCGCTGGCGCTTGGCCCGCGCCGCCTCCGTTCCCTACCCGGCCGCGTTGCGGCGGTGGATTGTCGGCTGCGGCCAGGGCCAGGCCAGCACCGCCCAGGCCATGGTCGATGGGGTGGAGGCCCTGACGGAGGTCCAGGCGCTGGCCGCCCAGGCCTGCGACCCCCAAGGAAAGGCGGAACTGGTGGGTTGCCATGGCCAAACCCTCTGGCACCGCCCCCCCGAGGTGGGACGGCGGGGGGCCAGTTGGCAGGCCCTGATGGGGCCCTTGTTGGCCGAACGGCTCCAGCGTCCCGTGGTGTTCGACTTTCGCGCCGCCGACCTGGCCCTGGGCGGGCAGGGGGCGCCGTTGGTGCCCGCCACCGACGCCGCCCTGCTCGGCGGCATTGGCGGCTGGCGGGCCGTCCTCAACCTGGGGGGCATCGCCAACCTCACCCTGATCCCCCCCCGGCGGGGGCCTGAGCGGCACCAGCCCGTGCGGGGGTGGGACTGCGGACCGGCCAACACCTTGATCGACCTCGCCGTCCACCACTTCAGCGAGGGCCGGCTCCAGGTGGATCAGGACGGCGCCTGGGCACGCCAGGGACGGGTCGCGGAGGACGTGATCGCCCGTTGGCTGCGGGAGCCCTACTTGCGCCAGCCGCCACCCAAATCAACCGGACGGGAGCTCTTTGGCGCTGCGGATTTGGCCCGTCGCCTGGCGGAGATGCGCGCGGAGCTCCCCGAGGCGAGCCCCGCCGATGCCCTCGCCACCCTGACCGCTTTTTCAGCGGCGGCCGTGGCCCAGGACCTCCGACGGGGCACCTCACCGCTGGAGGTGCTGGTGGCCGGTGGCGGCACACGCAATGGTTGTCTGCTGGAGCAGCTGCGGCGCCGTTGCCACGGCATGGTCGTGCGCCCCCTCTCCGAGCTCGGCATTGGCGACACGGAACGGGAAGCCCTTGGGTTTGCCCTTCTGGCCTGGTGGCACGCCCTGGGGCATCCCGGGTCGCTCCCCTCGGTGACCGGGGCGCGCCGGGGGGCCGTTTTGGGCGTGCTGGCGAACCCTCCCGCCGGGGGCTGAAGGGCGGAGAGCACTCAACTCCCCGGAGGACGCCAGAGGCGCAAGCGGCGCGGGGCGCCCCGCAGGCGGGAGGGTTTGCCCTGTTCCTGTCGCTCCAACACTTCGCGGAACCGTTCGGTTGGGCCCACGCCACCGTCGGGCTGGGAGCGAAGGCGCTGCCGTTCCATCGCCTCCACCCCCTGTTGGATCAACACCTTGGCCATGTTGCTGACGGTGCGGGACTCGTCTTCGGCCAGGGACGCCAGACGCTCGCAGAGATCCTCCGGCAGCACC
>JBKCVY010000089.1:0-4635 GCA_046317475.1 Cyanobacteriota bacterium
GCAGAAGGCCTGGGACGACAACGCTGAGGCCGGCGGCAGAGGCGCCGGCAACGGTGGCAATGGCGCCACCAATCCCGCTGATCCGTACATGACCCTGCTGGGCTATTTCTCCAATCTCAAGGAGCTTGGGGTGACGCGCAGCATCTTGGAGGATGAACTCGGCGCCCAGCTGCCTGATTTCGCCCGCAACCGCGCCATCGCGGGAGTGCCCTCACTCTTCGCCAGCCGAGGACGGCCCGAGGCACCGGCCGAACTCACCTCCCGCGTCAACACGGCCGAGATCAGCCGCACGAAAGACCGCCTCAGCCGTCCCTATGCCGCCAGAGATCACCTGGATGTGGCCCTGGCCACCAACATGATCTCCGTCGGCCTTGACATCTCCCGCCTTGGGCTGATGGTGGTGCTCAACCAACCCAAGACCGCCGCCGAATACATCCAGGCCACCAGCCGCGTTGGTCGTCAGCTCAGCCCGGATCCCGCCCGCAACAAACCTGGCCTGGTGCTCGTGCTGCTCAATCCCAACCGGCCGCGGGATCGCTCCCATTTTGAAAATTTCCCCTATTGGCACCAGACCTTCTATCGCCATGTGGAGGCCACCAGCTGCACACCCTTCGCCAGCCGGGCCCTCGATCGCGGCCTGCCCGCTGTGGTGGTGGCCCTGGCCCGTCACCTCCACCCCGCCCTCACGCCACCCAGCGGGGCCATCGCCGCCGAGGCCCTGCAACAGGTGGGGGAGTCGATCGTGGAGGCCCTGAGCCAGCGCTGCATGGATGCGGGAGCCGCCGATGAGGCCCTTGGTGAGCACTGGCCGCAGAGGGTGGCGGATCAGGCCCGCAGCCTGCTGCAGGAGTGGTGGCGCCTCACCCAGCAGGAGGAGTCGCGTTTTCAATACTGGAGCCATGAGAAAAAAGGCGCGGGTGGTGGTCTCCTCCATACGCCTCTCGATGAAGACGCCAGGGCCAAGGCGGAAGGGTTCAAGCATTTCCGTGCCAACTGGAGCCTGCGGGATGTGGAGCCGGCTGTGCCGATTCGCCTGGTGAATTTCGGGCAGACCTTTGACGAGGAGGAGGATTGAGCGATGGCCCCACCGCGCTCCCGCTCCCGCCGCAAGCTGCCCTCCATCGGCGAAGCCCGCCAGAGCCAGGTGCTGCAACTGGTTGGGCCCGGTTCCATGGTGGCTCTGCCCGATTATTCCGTGCTCATCGGCGGCCTGGACTACTGGAACGACAGCGGCAGCGCCACGATCGATGAACCGCGCCTGTTGCAACTGGTGCGCGCCGCCACCGGTGTTCCCCATGTGGAATTGCGTACACCTCCTCGCGGTGAGGATGGACCGAATTCGTCCAACGGGTCGATCAAAGCCTTGCGTTTTCCCCAGTGGTCCCTGGCCCAACAGGTCACGGAGCGCTTTGTGGAGGGACGCCCCTATCGCGCCAGGCCTCTGGTGCATTTTCGCGATGGCTGCGTCAAAGACTGGAAGGTGTTTGAGGATGAGGAAGGCAAGCGCTGGCCCCTGGTGCCGATTCGCTTCGTCATGGCCTGCCCCCACGGTCACTTGAGCGACATCCCCTGGCGTGATTTTTGTTTTCGCACCCCGAACTGTCGCAATCGCGAGCGCCTGTATCTCCTGGAAGCGGGCACCGGCAACGACTTCACCCAGATTTATGTGCAATCCGAGAGCGGTGCTTATCGCAAGCTCGCGGAGGCGATGGTCACCGACATGACGCCGCTGTACCTCTGCCAGGGCCGCACCCCCTGGCTGGGCCCGGGCAGCCGCGACAGCGAACCCTGCCGCTCGCTCAATCGCCATGGCCAGGAGGAACCCACCAAAAATCGTCTCCTGGTCCGCTCCGCCACCAACGCCTACTTCACGGAAACCCTTTCGGTGATTTCCCTCCCGGCCGATCGCCAGTCACTGGCCAAACGGGTGGCGGAACACCACGACAACCTCAAGCTGCTGATGGAGGAGAGCCAGGTGGCAATGGCGCTGCAGGTCTTCCCGCCTGTCAAGGCGGCGTTTGCGGATGTCTCCGCGGCGGAGCTGTGGGCCGCCATTCAGGCCCATCGCAACCAGACGACACCTTTGGGCGCTGAACCGAAGGATGAGGAGCTGGCGGTGCTCACCGGATCGATGGAGGGCGTCTCCGACCCCTCGGAGGACAGCCTCTTCCATGCCGACATCTGGCAGCCCGTCTCGCCTCCTCCCTGGTACGCCAAGGCCATTCGCCGCGTGCTGCTGATTCACCGCCTGCGGGAAGTGCAGGCCTTGGTGGGGTTCACGCGCTTCACCCCGCGCACCAGCAGCCTCGGCGGCCTGCCCATCCAGACCACGAACGCCAACCGTCGCGCCAACCTGGCGACCAACCTGTCCTGGGTGCCCACCAGCGAAAACAAGGGCGAGGGGCTCTTCCTCGACTTCGAGCCGGCCACGCTCCAAGCCTGGGCCTCAACGGCTGCTGTGCAAGATCGCTGCCGGCAATTCACCAACGCTTTTGAAAGCGAATGGCTGGCCTCCAGAGGCCTGACCACCTCCGACTTTCGCTTCCCGGGGCCGATCTATCTGTTGCTCCACTCCCTCAGTCACCTGTTGATCACCGAGATGGCGCTGGATTGCGGCTATGGCGTCAGCGCCATCCGCGAGCGCATCTACGCACGCCCCCTCGACGCCTCTCGTGAAGGAAGTGAACGTTATGGGATCTTGCTGTTCACAAGCAGTGCCGGATCCGAAGGAACTCTGGGCGGGCTCGTGGAGGCGGGCAAGCGCTTGGACCACTACCTGCAGAGGGCCTTTGAACGGGCCTTGCTCTGCAGCAACGATCCCTTTTGCGCCGAGCACGATCCGAACCATCCCTTTGACATCCGGCCCACCCATGGGGCGGCCTGCCATGGCTGTGAATTGATCGCCGAAACCTCCTGCGAACAACGCAATGACTTCCTCGATCGGGCGCTGGTGAGCCGCACGGTGGCCAGCCATGGTCTGGATCCAGATCCCTCGTTCTGGAGTTATCTGCTGTCATGAGCAGGCCGGCCCTGACGCTGCCATCGCGCACCTTGCGGGCCGTGGCGCAGGGGTTGCGGCAGATGGGCCATACCCCTTCCAGTTGGGCGGATCTGCTGGAGAGCTATGGGAGCGGAGTGCGGCGTCAATTGGAGCCGCTTCTGGTGGACCTCACCCGCCAAGGCGCCCACCCCCGTCTGATTGCCACGCTGGTGGAGGAGGTGGCGGGGCAGCGGGAGCAGCTGGAACTGGAACGGCAGGGGTGCTCCTTTGTGTGGTCTGGTCCAAAACCCCTGCACAACACTGTCAGTGACACTTGGGCCACGATCAGCGCTTTGATTGAGGAGGCCCAGTCCTCAGTGTTGATCGCCACCTACAACATCGGCCTAAGCGAAGACCGCCGCGACCTGTTTCGATCGCTGGCGAATCGCTTGCGCCATGGCGAGCTGGAGCAGGTCGTCATTGTCTTTCACCCCAAACAGATCGAGCACACCCTTGGCGCGAAGCCACTGGAGACGATCACCACCTGGTTTGATCAAACCGTTTGGCCCTGGGATCCCAAACCCGCCGCCTTTGTCGATCGTCGCTTGGTGGAGCCGATGCACGCGGGTGGCTACCAACACGCCAAGGTGGTGCTTGTGGATGAGGGTACACCCCATGGCAAAGCTCTCGTCACCAGTGCCAATTTCAGTGAAACCGCCCAGCGTTACAACCTGGAAGCGGGCTGCCTGTTCACCAATGCCTGGCAGGTGGAACGCGTCGCCAACTATTTCCAGTTGTTGATCGCCAATGAGCACATTGTTCCGCTCATTCGTTCAATGGATGCCTAACGGCACCATGAGCAGCGAGCAAACCAGCGTTCGACTTGCCTGCTGGCATCTTGCGGCTGATCACTCACCCAAACCCCTTCCCCCCACCCCGCCCACGCGACGGCAGCAAGGGAATCTCAATCACCACCCCCTGCTCCACCGGAAACCCATCCACCAGGAGGTGCTGATCACTGGAGAGGAGGGTGAGGGGCGGATCCAGGTCAAGGGCCTCCAGGAACACCATCACCAGATCCTCTCCGGGACCGAGAGCATCCTGGTGGCGCTTGATGTCTTGGCGGAAGCGGAGGGAGGTGTATTTCTTGAGGTCGGGCCGGGCGGAGAGCACGTTGGTGCGCAGGAAGCGGGTGGTGCCGTATTCGGTTTCGTTGACGAAGAGCACATAGGGCGTGTCGCCATCAGGGCCGAGCAGTTGGTCTTGGGTGGTGATGTTGAGATCGGCCATGATGCTCAATCCTCCAGGATCTGCTGGCAGAGTTCCGTGAATCCTTCCTCAAGCTGGCGGTCGTAGTCGCGACGCTGGAGTTGGTCAAGGAGGTGATCGATCATATCAGAGGTATTGCGGGCAAATTCACCAATTCGTTTATAGGCTCTGAATGCGTTATCCCCGAAGACCTCACCGTTTTGCTCGAACAGAATATCGAGTTCTTTCTTTTGTTTACTCCAGTGCAGGGCAGGTTGCAATCGTGCCTGGAGGTCACCGGAGAGTCCGGCATCGGGGAGGATGATCGGGATGATCCGCCTCTGAAAATCCGCTGCGTCCATGCGGCTGTTCTGATAAATCGTGAACAGTTCATACATGCAATACTC
>JBKCVY010000090.1:0-7078 GCA_046317475.1 Cyanobacteriota bacterium
CGCGTAGAAAGCGTAAATCCCTTGCGGGCATGACCTACCGGCCGCCATGGAGGGGTGTCCGCACCACCATCGGCTCGCCCGCCCCGGCGGGGCCCTCCGGCGGCGGGGCTTCAGGATCGCCGTTGCAGGTTTGGCCGTTCCTCCGGCACGATGGCCCCCTCCACCGGACACACCTGCAAACAGATGCCACAGTCGATGCAGGTGTCGAAATCAATCCAAAAAAAGGACGTGCCCTTGCGGTTGGCCCCTTTACCGGGATGGATGCAGGCCACAGGACAGGCATCGACGCAATCGGCCACGCCTTCGCAAACATCCGAAAGGATCGTGTGGGGCATGGCGCCGCCGCGGGCAACAACCGCGCGATCTTAGGCAGTCCCGTCCAGCCAAATGGCCCCGCGGCAGCCCCGCTCGGCCGCCCGTGCCTGGGCTTCCGCCTCTGTCGCGCAGGCCTGGCCGCAGAGCTCGGCGGCCTCGCCCGCCGCGTGGAGGGTGGCCATGCGCGCCAAGGCGGCGGGAAGGGATTGGGCGTCCGCGGCGGCCACCAACCAGGGGCCGAGCTCCGCCGGGGAGGGGGCCCCATGGGCCAGCAATTCGTGCAGGGCGGCGATGGAGAAGCCAAAGCCCGTGCCGGCCGCCAGGGGCGATGCCCCGCAAAACCGGGCCACCAGCCGGTCGTAGCGTCCACCGCTGGCGATGGCCACGGGGGCATCCCTGCCCTGGCAGACGAGCTTGAACACCAAGCCGTCATACAGATCAAAGTGGGGTTGGAAGGTGGGATCGAACTGCAGGCGCACCCCCACCTTGGCCGCCAGGGGCTCCACACTGCGCAGCAGGGTTTCCAGGCGCCCGAACAGGGAACAGGGCCCCAGCCATTGTTCAAGTTGATACAAGACTTGGGCAGCGTCGCCCCGCAGCTTCAGCAAGACGCGCAGGCGCCCCTTGGTGGCCTCCGGCAGGGGCAGGTCCGCCAGGCCCAGGGCGTCAAAGCGGGTCACCGCCTCCCGCGCCAAGGGGCGCACGTCCTCCGGCAGGCCCTCCAGCAGGGCGCCCAATAACCCGTGGTGGCCCAACAGCAGGGTGGGTTGATGGGCTGGCGTGAGCTGGAGGCTGGCCGCGGCGGACAGCAACAGATGCAGCAGCTCCATGTCGGCGGCATCTGAGCTCTCACCGAGCAGTTCCACCCCACTCTGCAGGGTCTCACTGATCCGCAGATCGCCCCCATCCCCCTGGAAACAGCGGAAGGTGGTGCCACTGGCCCAGAGACGCAGGGGGCGCGGGCGATGGGCCAGGCGGGTGCAGGCGGCCCGGGCGATGGAGGCCGTGAGTTCTGGACGCAGGCCCAGGGGCGCATCCGCCACCAGACGCACCACGTCTCGCTCCGCGATGCCTCCCCCCGCCTCCAGGGTGTCCATCCGTTCGATCGTGGGTGGCGCCACTTCTTGATAGCCCCAGAGTCGGTACACCCGGGCCAGCTCCTCACACAGGTGGCGTTGGCGTTCCACCTCCCGGGGATTGAGGTCGCGAGCACCGGCGGCAGGTTGGGGAGCCATGGTTCGGCGGACGGGCGGGGGGGCCGTTGGGATCCTAGGGAGAGGCCGGATCCCCTTCGAACGGCCGGTCCAGTTCGGGCGCGCCATAGGCGGCGCCCGGCAGGGGGCGACAGGCGGCGAGGGCCTCCAGCATCGGCTCCCGCAGCCCGGGCGCGCAGGCCAGGATCCGCCCACCGTGGATGTCCAGGGGGCCGCCGCGATAGTCGCAGACCACGCCACCCGCCTGTTCCACCAGCACCACGCCCGCCGCCAGATCCCAGGGGGCCAGGCCCCGCTCCCAATACCCATCCACCGCCCCCGAGGCCACGAAGGTCAGGTCGACGGCCGCCGCCCCGGCCCGCCGCACCCCGTGGCTGCGATTGGTGAACCAGGCGAATTCCGCGTAGTTGTTGTCCGGCTGGCGGGTGCGGTCGTAGGCAAAACCGGTGGCCAGCAGGGCGTCTCCCAGGCGCGAGCAGGAACTGACGTGGAGGCGCGTGTCATTGCACCAGGCTCCCAAGCCCGGCGCGGCCCAAAACACCTGGTCCGTGGCGGGCAACACCAGGGCGCCCAGCAGGGGGCGCCCCTGGTGGAGCAGGCCCACGGAGGTGCAGAAGACCGGAAAGCCATGGGCGTAATTGGTGGTGCCATCCAGGGGATCGACGCACCACTCGAGGGGGCCATCCCCGTGGCGTCGACCACTTTCCTCGGCCAGGATCCCGAAGGTGGGCGTGGCCTCCTCGAGCACCGCCAGCACGGCGGCTTCCGCCTCCAGATCCGCTTCGGTGACAAGGTTGCCGGCCTCGCCCTTCTCCTTCACCCGCTCCAGCTGGCCAAACATCTCCTTCAGCGGACGGGCACCCGCCAGGGCCGCGGCACGGGCCACGTCCAACAATTGCTCCAAACGGGCGACCGGCAGGCCGCTGGCCAAGGGATCGGCCTCTGGGGCCTGCGTCGCCGGGCTGGAAGGGCCAGCGGAACCATCCATGGATCAGTCCTCATCAAGGGGGAGGCCAGGGCGGGAACGGCCCTGGTTGAAGTGGCGACCGAACTGGAGGTCGTACACCTCATCTTCATCTTGCGTTTCCACCTCCAGCGGGGCAATGGCCCGGGCCACACAGAGGAGGCCATACCCCCGCCGGCGCAGCTCCTGGGAGAGTCCCAGGGCCTCGCGATGGTCGATCTGGCCGGCCAGCACGCGCACGGCGCAGGCGGTGCAACAACCCTGGCGGCAACTGAAGGGGAGCGGGTCGCCCTGGAGCTCAAAGCTGCGCAGGATGTAATCCCCCTCGGGCACCTCATGCCGAATCACGCGACCGGTTTGACGCCAGTGGACAGTGATGGGAAAGGTGCGCGCCATGGACTTGCGGTGGGCGGGAGGCATGCTGCTACATTGACACCTGATCAACCCTGCCGCTGGAGAGGTGGCCGAGTGGTCGAAGGCGCAGCACTGGAAATGCTGTATAGGGGTAACCCTATCGAGGGTTCGAATCCCTCCCTCTCCGTCAGGACCGGCTTCCAGCCGGTTTTTTTATGGCCACCCGGGAGGTGGGGGAGAAACGGTTCGGGCGCAGGGGACCGCGCTGTCCAAAGGACGACGATGGGGGGTGAAGGGGGCCGCCTCAGCCAAAACGACCACTGACGTAATCGAGGGTGGCCTGCTGGCTGGGGGCATTGAAGATTTTTTCCGTGGCGCTGAATTCCACCAGATATCCGATCTTTCCCGTACCTCCTTCCACGGCTTCCGCGTTGAAAAATGCCGTTTGATCCGCCACCCGCACGGCCTGTTGCATGTTGTGGGTCACAATGACAATGGTGTAGGTGCGTTTGAGATCATGCATGGTTTCCTCAATCTTAAGGGTGGAAATCGGATCCAACGCGGAGCAGGGTTCATCCATTAAAATCACTTCCGGTTCAGTGGCAATGGCTCGCGCGATGCAGAGGCGTTGTTGTTGACCGCCTGAGAGGGATAGGCCGCTGTCTTTCAACTTGTCTTTGCACTCTTCCCACACCGCCGCCTTGCGCAAGGACCGTTCCACCAGCTCATCCATGTCCCCCTTGTAGCCGTTGATCCTGGCGCCAAATGCAATATTTTCATAGATGCTTTTGGGGAAGGGATTGGGTTTTTGAAAGACCATGCCAATGCGGCGTCTGACCTCTACGGGATCCACACGCTTGTCATAGAGATCATGGCCGTCAAAAATCACCCGACCCTTCAAGCTGCATCCGGGAATAAGGTCGTTCATGCGGTTGAGGGCCCGCAGGACGGTGGATTTGCCGCAGCCGGAAGGGCCGATGAAGGCTGTCACGCCAAGCTGGGGAATGTCCATATAGACATTTCGGACCGCTTCAAAGCTGCC
Organism: Cyanobacteriota bacterium; assembly: GCA_046317475.1. Taxonomy (GTDB): domain Bacteria; phylum Cyanobacteriota; class Cyanobacteriia; order PCC-6307; family Cyanobiaceae; genus Cyanobium. The sequence goes on from JBKCVY010000090.1 coordinate 3,890, forward strand.
ATAGGAAATGGAAACATTCTCCAGGGAGATGCAGGTGGGGCTGGCTGTGGCGTCCTGCGTGGCGGGAGTGGGCATGGCAAAGGGTTGCGCGGGCATGGGGCTGGGCCGGAATGGAGTTTTGAGCGGCTGAGGGCAAGACAAACCCTAGAGGTGTCAGGATTTTCCCAGGTGTAAAAACCAACGGGACAGCAGGTTGGCCAATAAGATCATGAGGACAAGGATAAACGAGGCAGCCCATGCTAATTGGTTTTGCGATTCATAGGGCATAATCGAAAAGTTAAAGATCAAAACAGACATGGTCGCGATTGGATTAAAGATACCTTCAGGCCAAAATGGCGAAAACAAGGCCGTGAAAATCAAGGGGGCCGTTTCACCTGCCGCGCGGGCGATAGCCAGCACCGTTCCGGTGGCGATGGGTGTGAAGGCGGCCGGCAAAGTGACTTGAATGATGGTGACCAATCGTGACGCGCCGACCCCGTAGGCCGCCAGGCGCAAATCATTGGGAACCAGCCGCAATCCCTCGTCTGTGGTCTTGATGACCGTGGGCAGCATCAAGACAGAGAGGGCAATGGCCCCGGCCATGGCGCTGTAGCTCTGGCCAAAAAACACGCGGCTGGCCACGATGGCGCCGTAAACAAACACGCCGCTGATGATCGATGGCACTCCGGCCAAAACATCATTGCCAAAGCGCACAAATTGAGCAAACCAGCCGTTGCGCGAGTACTCCGCCAGAAAAATGCCGCCACCCACACCCACCGGAATGGCGATCAACGAGGCCAGCAGGCTGACGATCAGGGTTCCCAGAATCGCATTGCCAATCCCCCCCCCCTCCGTGCCAGGAGCGGGGGGCAGCAAGGTGAACAGGGATGGCTGGATCAATCGGCCGCCCTTGATCAGCACGTACACCAGAACGAGGATGAGGGGCAGAACAGCCATCGCGGCAAAAAGGCCCGCAAGGGAATTGAACAAAGCGTTCAATTTGTTGCGGGCAAGGGAAGAATTAAAGTAGAGAGTACCCCGATGAAAGCCAGACCTTTGGGCGGGACTCGGCTGGGGGGAATGGGTTCGCGTCATGGCTGGATTCAGTAGCGCAGGCTGAGACGTCTCACGACCCATTGCGCCAGCACGTTTACCATGAACGTGAGCAGCATCAGGATCAACGCCGCATACATCAAGGCGGAGATTTGAATGCCATCCGCCTCGCCAAATTGGTTGGCCAGCATGGAGGCGATTGTGTTGGATGGCGCCAGGATCGATGGGCTGAACTGCATAGAATTGCCGATGATCATGGTGACCGCCATCGTTTCTCCCATGGCGCGCCCCAGGGCCAACATCACACCCCCCATGATGGCGGAAATGGCCGCCGGCAAAATGATGTTGAAAATCGCCTCCCAGCGGGTGGTACCCACCCCATAGGCCCCTTGCCGCAGCTCCAGCGGCACTTGGTTGAGCGCATCCCTGGCGATGGTGGTGATGATCGGCAGGATCATCACCACCAAAATCAGGATCGCCGGTGCCATGCCCGGCCCCTGGGGGACGCTGGAAAACAGGGGCAACCAGCCGAGGGAGGCGTGCAACAGCTGGAACACGGGCCGGAGGGCGGGTTCCATCACAAAAATGGCCCAGAGCCCCAGCACGACTGATGGAATTGCCGCCAGGAGCTCCACCATGAGCCCAATCACGTTGCGCAGTGCAACGGGTAAGAGATCCTCCGTGATGAAAATGGCCGTGCCCACCCCCAGCGGCACCGCCAATAACAGGGCAAAGAGCGAGGACACCAAGGTGCCGTAGATCGCGGTGAAGGCCCCGTAGCGTTCATTCACCGGGTCCCAGGCGGAGGTGCGCACAAAGCTCCAGCCGAAGGTTTGAATGGCGTCCCACGATCCCCGCAACACCGTCACAAAGATGGCCAACAGGATGGCGGCCACCAACGCGGCCATCACCACCGTCAAGTGGCGAAACCCTTGATCGAACACCTTTTCAGCCGCGGGCCGGCGGCGAAGGGTGAACGCCTCAGATTTGGATGGGCTTGTCATGCGTTAATGGTTGCAAAGGCTGGGCGTTGGGGGGCATGGGGTGGGGAGGCCTGAGGATCCCCTCGGGTGCGGAGAGCCCCAGCCAGGTGTGGAAACCCTGGGTGCTTCGATCCTGACAGCCACCAGCTCCTTGGGGTTTAAGGGGGGTTTAACCCACCGGGACTGGCAAGTAGCGTTGGGCCTCTGACGCATGCCTTTCCGACGGACATGGGGCGAATTGTGGGCATCGACCTGGGCACCACCAACTCGGTGGTCGCGGTGCTCGAGGGCGGCCGCCCCTTGGTGATCGCCAATGCGGAGGGCGCCCGCACCACCCCCTCCGTGGTGGGCTTCACCCGGGATCAGGAGTTGCTGGTGGGCCAGGCGGCGCGGCGCCAGCTCGTGCTCACTCCCCGCACCACCTTCGCCAACCTCACACGCTTCATCGGCCGCCGCTGGGATGAGCTGGAGGAGAGCAGCCTGGCGGTGCCTTACACGGTGCGGGCCAATGACGCCGGCCAGGTGCGGGTTGTCTGCCCCGCCACGGAGAGGGAGTACGCCCCAGAGGAGCTCCAGGCCTGCATCCTGCGCAAATTGGTGGACGATGCCGCCACCTACTTGGGTGAGCCGGTGGAGGCGGCCGTCATCACGGTGCCAGCTTATTTTAATGACGCCCAGCGCCAGGCCACCCGGGACGCGGGCCGGCTGGCGGGGATCACGGTGGAGCGCATCCTCAATGAGCCCACCGCGGCCGCCCTCGCCTATGGGTTTGATCGCAGCGCCGTCAAACGGGTGCTGGTGTTTGACCTGGGGGGGGGAACCTTCGACGTGTCGGTGTTGCGCATCGCCAATGGGGTGTTTGACGTGAAGGCCACCAGCGGCGACACCCAGCTGGGAGGCAACGATTGGGATCAGCGGATTGTGGATTGGGTGGCCGAGGCCTTCTTAAGGGAGCACGGCCTGGATCCCCGGCGCGACCGCCAGGCTCTTCAGCGGCTGGGCGAGGCCGCCGAAAAGGCCAAGCAGGAACTCTCCGGGGTCTCCAGCACCCCCATCTCCCTTCCGTTCATCGCCACGGGACCCGAGGGCCCCCTGCGCATCGAGACCACACTGGAGAGTCCCACCTTCGAGGCGATCAGCACCGCGCTGTTGGATCGCCTCCTGCGGCCCGTGC